>CAMETB010000094.1 GCA_945936265.1 uncultured Clostridia bacterium | reverse complement strand
GGGAATTGCCGCAACCTTTACGGTAGACGAAGAAGTAATAGAGACAATAGAGGAAGCGGGTTACGACGTCGAGGTCGGTACAACCGCCACATACGGTGATAATATTCTCACAAGAGTTTATTACGGAGAGGGAGCAACCGAGAGCATAAAGAACGGCAAGATGTTTTCTGTAGTGGAAGGTATCAGTGTTTACAGTGATGTCCGCATGTGTGCTTATATAAAAATAAAGGACCAGACGAGCAATCGGAGCCGAACGGAGAGCCTCGGTGCAACGTTAAAAGGCAAGGACGAATTTTCAATACAGGATGTCGTATTTCTGATGAACATATCAAAGTATTCGGATAAGAGTCAGGGTTATTTAAAATCCGTTCTTAACGGTTATGCAGAGTAAATAAAAACAAACATAAGGGCTGTTGCTAAGTGCAACAGCCCTGTATTTATTTTCCGGCTCTTTCCTCGGTAACGGAGGTAAACGTTTTGTCGTTCTTTGTCATCTTTGCCGCCGAGAGAATAAATTCATCTACCATTTTGTACATCGTTTCTTCATATATATAGGTTGAGCCGAGATATTCGTCGACATATTTCGTTGCGGAAGTAAATGCCTCGTTCTCACCCATACTGTATTCGGATATATAAATCTGCTTGTATTTTTCAACGGCATCTTCGTGCGCCTTGTCAAGCGCTTCCTGCGAGGGAACTATGTTTTCCGATTTTGATATTGAATAATAGATCATTTCGGTAAGAAGTTGCGATTTTATATATTCGTCTCTTGTCATACCGTAATAATTTTTGAGGTAGGTATCGAAATCGATACCGTAAGTGCTTTTGAAAGCTTCCTCATTGTTCTTTATACTTTCCTCTGCATTTTTGTATTCGGATTTCGGATATTTTATAACCGTACTGTCATTTGTAAGGTGTGTGTAAACCGTGTTCTTTACATAGTTGTCAATAAGGCTCTGTTCGAGCTCTTCTGTAGTAGAATAAGACGAATAGTATGTCTTTACAAATTCGTCGTTGAATACCGGAACTTCAAGAATACTTGTAAGAGTTACCTCAAAGATAACAGTCTGACCGTTTAACGTATCAACTCCGTAATCATCGGGAAATGTTGCGAAAAATTCTTTTTTGTTTTCATTTATTTCAGTTGATTTGTCGTCTGTAAGCCTTAAACCTATTATATTTTCTTCAAAGTCGTCTATTGCAAGATGCGAACCGAGATAGAAGTTTGCCGAATCGCTCGAATCGAAAGTAACGTACTCTCCGTTCTCATCCTTTTTCTTTACTATTCCGCCGTCCTCATTTGTTACGGTATAGTATCCTTTGTAGGAGACGGTAACTCCGTCACCCGATTTGCAGGCTCTGTCCTTGATCTTTACGTCCATAAAAACTTTTTTTCCGGCATATTCCGCATTTCTGAAGTCGTCGGGAAGCTCTACTTTAAGCGATACAATTTCTCCAATCTTGGAGCCAACTATCCCTATTTCAAGATCAGGTGCATAACTGCCGCTGCAGACGTTTTCTATTTTCAGATTATCATTGGCAAGCGCGGGTATTTCTTCACCCTTCATATCTATGAAATTTCCGCCTGAATCCTTAACAAGATTTCCATCATCATCTTTTAGGTACTCCACGTAGCAGGGGTTCAGAATTTCAACATATATCGTATCTCCGGCTTTAACTTTGTACTGGGTTGCTTTTTCAAGCAGAGCCGAGTCTATCGAGCGTGATATGTCGTCAAGATTTACGACAACCTCGTATCCCTTGTAATTTGCAAGGGTGATATATTTGCTCATATCGTAGTCGTACTTTTCGTCGCTTCTGAAACAAGAAACGAGCGACAGTGCAAATAAAACAACAAGTATAAGACAAAGTAACTTTTTTTTCATAAGAATCTCCGTTTTTATATTTTTTCTTTTTCGCAATTATCCGTATATACCGTGTACAGTTTATAGATGCCAAAATACACAGCATATTGAACTACAAGATAATATATTATCATTTCAAGCAGGCTGAATAATATGTACCTGAACTCTTCCACCGTAATGTAGAAATCTTCTTCTATAAGGAGAGGCAAAGTATCAAATCCTACTAAAATCAGAAAATTCACGCCGAAGATTATAAGAGTTGATATTATCATTGTCTTTTGAGAAGGATTTTTCATACTTATAAATTTTTCGGGATTTTCAGCTCTGCCGACTGCGAATTTGTAAGCAAGGAAGGCAACGAGGGCCGCCGGCACCATCTGAGTAATAAATCCGCTTCCGAAAGAATAGCATAATGTAGAGGTAATGAAATCCAGAGAGTATTCCTCGACATATATGCAAGTTCCGATTATCTGCCATATTACAGATATGAGGAATGAACAGAAGAAAAGCGCCACGGACCATAAACCGTCAAGAGTTCCGAACTTTGCAAATGTGAATATTATCGTTCCGTAGCCTATGAACAGCGCAAGAATGTCAAATGATTTTTTTACGTAAGCAAGTATTTCAAGCAGTGGCGTTTCGCTTACTATATGCGTGTCTGCAATAAAGTATACTACTGAAAAGATAACAGACAGTAAAGCCGAGCCGAGAACTGCTATTGAGGCATACTTAAAATATTCTTTTTTCATAACGACCTGCCTTAAGTATATATGTATGTATTTATCTTACCATAAACTTAATCAAAAATAAAGTCTGATTTTGTACATTTTAATAAAAAACATTAAATTTTCACTGTTTTTTCACACAAAGGAGGATCTGAATGGATTTCTGTAAGGAATTTGATTACAAAGATATGTTAAAAACGCTTGATGAGTTGTCACTTTACTCTGATGCGGTAAGAATATCTTACATAGGAAACAGTATTATGTCAAGACCTATACCGCTTATAACTCTCGGCGATAAAGGCGCTCAGAAGAGTGTTTTATATGTATCGACGCATCACGCGGCGGAAAACGTGTGTACATCCGCAATTCTTGCGTTTATCGAGGAGTATTCGGAGGCATATAAAAAAGGCGGTAAAGTTTTCGGTATAGATATAAATTCTCTCTATAAAATGAGAAAAATATTCATTATCCCGATGCTGAATCCGGATGGGGTTGAGTACCGGTTGAACGGTATAGGAGAGGATAATCCGATAAAAGACAGGGTTATAGCCTATAACGGTGGCAGCAACGATTTTTCCGAGTGGAACGCAAATGCCAGAGGAGTTGACCTGAATCACAATTATGATGCTTATTTTGAAGAATATAAGGAAGTTGAAAAAAGAGAGGGCATTTCAGCGGGCAGGAGCAAGTACAGCGGAGAAAATCCGGAAAGCGAGCCGGAGTGCGCATCTCTTGTCAATTTCATAAAATACAACGATGACATCGACGGAATAATCACCCTTCATACGCAGGGAGAGGAGATATATTATAAATCGATGGGGCATGAGCCGCAAAGATCGGAACACATAGCGAAAATAATATCGAGAATGACGGGATATTGCCTTTCCGAAGCCGAGGGGACGGCGTCATACGGCGGTCTTACCGATTGGTTTATAAAGGAGTTTGATAAACCGTCATTTACAATAGAGTGCGGCAAGGGTAAAAATCCTCTGCCTTCAAGCCAGATACTCAATATATATTCCTCCCTGAGAGAAATACTCTTTACATTTCCCATATTATTCTGAAAGCAAGACGGCAAAAGAGCCGTCTTGCTCTGTCGTTATAGAGTTAAAATCACCCGGAGAGCAGATATTTCGGGGATTTTCAGACTTTTTCAAAAAAATTAAAAAAATTTCAAAAAAGGTATTGACAACGCAATTTCGGCGTGATATAATGTAGTCACTTTAACAGAGTAAAGTGCTAAAGCGCTAAAGGAGAAAAAGAAAATGAAAAAAATTATCTCACTTGTATTAACGGCAATTATGATTTGCGCTCTTCTTGTATCTTGCGGCGCAAACAAAAGCGACCTTCAATCAGTCAAAGACGCAGGCAAACTTGTAGTAGGCGTTACGGTTTATCCTCCTATGGATTATCTTGATGACAACGGCGAATGGACCGGATTTGATGCAGAACTTGCTAAGCAGTTTGCAGAATCTCTCGGCGTAAATTGCCAGATCGTTATCATTAACTGGAACAACAAAGTAGCAGAGCTTAACTCTAAACAGATCGACCTTATCTGGAACGGCATGACTGCTTCCGATGAGCTTGGTCAGAAGATAGATTTCTCTGTATCCTATGCAAAGAACGCACAGGTTGCAGTAGTAAAGAAGGGCAGCACCCTTACGGCGAGCGATGTTAAGAACGCAAAGATTGCGGTTGAAAACGGCTCCGCAGGTGCAACAGTTGCTCAAGAGACAATACAGGGAACCAATATTAACAAAGTAACCGCACAGGTTGATGCTCTCAGCGAAGTACTTGCAGGCACAAGCGATGTTGCCATCATTGACATCACAATGGCGCAGAGCGCCGTTGGTAAGGGTGCATATGCTGATCTTCAGATTCTTGACGGTGCAAGCTACGGCGACGAGATATTTGCAGTAGGTCTTCGCAAGGACAGCGATCTGAAGGCAGAGCTCGATGCTTTCCTTAAGGCTAAATACGCCGACGGTACATTGACAACTCTTGCCGAAAAGTACGGCGTTGGTCTTAACACAGACGCACTTAAATAATAAGAATCGGCAAAGCGCATTTTATGGAACTTTTTTTGAAAGTCTGTTCCCAATTAGGCAACGGATTCATAACAGCGTTATTTCTGTTTACATTTACTTTGATACTTGCAATTCCTTTGGGTCTTGTGATGTGCTTTTGTACCATGTCAAAATTCGCTCCGCTGAGTATCCTCTCCAAGATAGTGGTCTGGGTACTCCGCGGAACTCCGCTTATGTTGCAGATCTTTGCCATATTCTATCTTCCCGGATTACTCAATTGGTTTGTATGGCCTCAGATGAATACGGGTTGGGCATGGTTTGACAACACATTCTCCACAAGATTTATTGCGGCTATGGCAGCTTTCGTCATCAACTATGCGGCGTACTTTTCCGAGATATACCGGGGCGGAATAGAATCCATATCAAAAGGGCAGTATGAGGCAGGACAGGTGCTGGGGCTCACAAAAAAACAGGTGTTTTTCAAGATTGTGCTCCTGCAGGTCATAAAGCGCATAATTCCTCCGATGTCCAACGAGATAATTACGCTTATTAAGGATACTTCTCTTGCTAACACCATAGCAGTCTATGAGCTTATCTATGAGGCTAAGGAATTTATGACTGTAGAGGGCCTTATCTGGCCGCTGTTCGTGGCAGGCGCATTCTATCTTATCTTCGTAGGTCTGCTTACCATCTTGTTTGGCAGAGTTGAAAAAAAGCTGGACTATTTCAAGGCGTGAGGTGAATGGAAATGAATATTCTTGAGATCAAAAACCTCCGCAAACGTTTTGGAGACACCGAGGTTTTAAGGGGAATTGACCTGACTTTGAAAAAAGGCGAGGTGTTGTCAATCATCGGCTCGT
>CAMETB010000093.1 GCA_945936265.1 uncultured Clostridia bacterium | reverse complement strand
CGACCGTATGGCAAAAGAGGCAGACGAGGAGGGCTTCCACGATCTTGCAAAGCAGTTCCGTGGTGTTGCCGCTATCGAAAAGGCACACGAGGAGCGCTATCGCGCACTTCTTAAAAACGTTGAAACAAAGGCTGTTTTTGAAAAGAGCGGCGTCACCGTATGGGAGTGCCGTAACTGCGGACATATCGTAGTGGGTGTTTCCGCTCCCGAGGTTTGCCCCGTATGCAATCATCCGCAGTCTTATTTTGAAGTAAAGAAAGAAAATTATTGATTATATATAGGAGGATTAACGTTATGAAAAAATACGTATGTGAAGTTTGCGGCTGGGAATATGACGAGGCTGCAGGAGACCCCGATAACGGCATAGCACCCGGAACGAAGTTTGAGGACCTTCCCGACGATTTTGTCTGCCCCGTATGCGGAGTAGGTAAGGATCAGTTCTCTGAAGAATAAGAAGTGGCTGTCGCATTTGACGACACCGAAAAAGTCGGTTTACACACGTCTGTAAATGAAAAGATCTCACTTGCTTTCACAATAGGGAAAATAGGTTGAAATTCTAACGAATTTCTCCATTCTATGACTTTTTCTTGCGCCGTTTTCGCCCCTCGACGTACAAAGTACGCCTATCAGGACGAAACCAACGCATCTCGCCTAAATCCGACTATCCCCTTAAAATCTGCGGGGCTGTCGCAAATCAAATTTGCGACAGCCCCTTTAAAGGACAAATAAAATGAAAATCGTACTTTTGACGGCTCTCGGCGTTGGCGGTGCAACAATTCTGGGAGCAATTATAGGATTTATTTTCAAGAAAATATCGCATAAGTTTGCGGATATTGTTCTTTCTTTTGCGGCAGGTGTCATGCTTGCGGCGTCTGTGCTCGGACTTATAATCCCTTCGCTTGATTACGGTGGAAAATACGGCTTGCTCATAACGGTAGCAGGCATTTTTGCCGGGGCAGTGTGTCTTAATCTTATAGATAAGCTCGTGCCGCACCTTCATAAGCTTGTCGGGGCGGATATTGAACCACACAAAAACACGAGCCTTAATAAAGTTCTTCTTTTCGTTACCGCAATAGCGATACATAATCTCCCCGAGGGAATTGCGGCAGGGGTCGGTTTCGGCTCGGGGGATACGGCACAGGCGCTTATCATAGCGGGAGGAATAGCGCTCCAGAATATACCGGAGGGTATGGTTGTAATAGGTCCCATGCTCTCGTCGGGCGTAAAGCCGAGAAAGACTTTTATCATTGCTATGGTAACGGGGCTTATCGAGGTTGTTGGTACGCTTATAGGATACTTTGCCGTAAGTATTGCGTCGGCAATATTGCCGTTTGCGCTTGCTTTTGCCGGCGGAACCATGCTTTATGTAATAAGTGATGAAATGATACCGGAAACTCACGCGCACGGAAATGAAAGAGGGGCAACTTATGCACTGCTTGTCGGATTTTGCGTTATGCTTGTAACCGACGTTTTGCTCGGTTGATATTTAAAAAGGTGAAGAAATGAACGGTTTGATGACAGAGAACAAAGAACAGGAAAAAAGCGGCGGACGTGTCGTTAATATGATAGTAAAGGACGATTCGGATTTCCTTTCCGTATTTTCCGAGAGCGAAACGCCCGTTATAAGCAGCGAGGTGGCGGAGTTTATAGAAAACAGAACGATGACGATGCCGCCAAAGGAACAACTTACTCTTAAAATTCACAGCGACTGCATAGACGACGATGAAAAAGTGCTTTACAGAGGCGCAATAAAGGAGTACTATTCTGAAAAATATTTTGCAAACAAGAGAGAGCTTAAAAGGCACAATATAATAGTTTTACTTCTTACTATTGCAGGTATTCTTGCACTTTCGCTTCGTATTATTCTCGAATATACGACAAACAGTCTTATATGGACTGAAATAATAGACATAGCGGCATGGGTATTTCTCTGGGAAGCTGTGGATATAAGCGTTTTCGGAAATAAGGCGCTTCGCTTCAAAAACAAGCACTATCTTTCTTATATGTCAATGAACGTCGAGTACGTAGGACTTTCGGAAAAATAAATACATATCTTTAAGGAGAAATTTATGTTGACTGCAAAAAACCCGATTTTACCGGGCTTCCATCCCGACCCTTGTATATGTAGGGTAGGGGAGGACTATTATCTTGCAACATCGACTTTTCAATGGTTCGGCGGAGTCGGGCTTTACCATTCGCGCGATCTTGTAAACTGGGAAGAACTTCCTTCACCGCTTAACCGCGTATCACAGCTCGATATGGCGGGTGCGCCTAACTCAGGCGGCGTCTGGGCACCGTGCCTTTCATATTGCGACGGAGTTTTTTATCTCGTTTATACCAATACAAGAAATTTCCACGGCATATTTAAGGATACACCCAATTATCTTGTCACCGCAACCGATATTTACGGTGAGTGGAGCGAGCCCGTATATCTTAATTCAAGCGGCTTTGACCCGTCGCTTTTTCACGACGATGACGGGCGCAAATATATAGTAAATATGCGCTGGGATCACAGAATGGAACACCATGATTTTGCGAGTATTTTAATTCAGGAATACTCCCCCGAGCAAAAGAAACTCATTGGTGAACCGAAAACAATATTCAAGGGAACGAGCATAGGTGCCGTCGAAGGACCGCACCTTTATAAAAAAGACGGATACTATTATCTTATGGTCGCCGAGGGCGGCACTATGTACAATCACGGGGTAAGAATGGCACGCTCAAAGAACATTTACGGTCCTTACGAGTATGACCCGATGCCGCTTCTTACAACAAGGGACAATCCCGAAAGCCCGCTTCAGCGCACGGGACACGCATCGCTTGTCGATACCCCAAACGGCGACTACTACGTTGCATATCTGTGCGGTCGCCCGATAGGTGATAAAAAAAGATGTATTCTCGGCAGAGAAACCGCACTTGCGAATGTCGTATGGGACGAAAACGGGTGGCTCCGCCTAAAAGACGGTGGCGTTGTACCGAGGGCGCAGTATTCGTCAGATCTGCCCGAGCATAAATTCCCGGAAAAACCCGAGTGCGACTGTTTTGATACGGATAAATTGCCCGCCCACTATAAGACTTTAAGAATACCTTTTACCGATAAAATGGGGTCTTTAAGTGCGAGAAAAGGTTATTTGCGCCTTTACGGGCGAGAATCGGTCACCTCATGGTTCAATCAATCGCTCGTTGCACGCAGGCTTGACGCTTTTAATACCGAAACGACGGTAAAGATGGAGTTTTCACCAAAGACTTTTCAGCAAATGGCGGGTCTTGAGGTAATATACGACACGTACAATTTCTTCTATCTCTATATGTCAAATGACGAGATGGGAAACAATGTGCTCCGCATAGCAGTAAGGGACAGCCTCAAATTTTATAATCCCGTCGGCTTTGTGTCAATAGGCAACAATACAACCGTATGGTTAAGGGTAAAAATAGACTGCCTGAAACTTCAATTCTCATATTCTCTCGACGGAGAAAAGTTTGAAAATATAGGCGGGGAGCTTGATTGCTCCAATCTTGCGGATGAAGCGTATGTCGATATAGGCCACGAGGGGCACACGGGCACCTTTGTCGGCATTTCCTGTCAGGACTTAACGGGCGGCAACGGCGGCGACGTTGCCTATGCCGACTTTGAATACTTCAATTACAAAACAAAATAAAAAGCAGGCAACGCCTGCTTTTTTATTTACAGTTCTATTTCCGCGCAAACGGCAAAATGGTCGGAGTAGTATTGACCGTTTACGGGGCTATCTTCTACCTCATATGCGCTCTTGCATTTACCGTCGGTAAAAATATAGTCTATTTTTACCATTTCTTCTTTTGAAAGTTTGCCGAAATTGTGGAAGGTAGGCCCGAGGTCTTTCGTGCAATCAACAACGTTTCTTGCTGAAAGAGCAGAGGTTATCAGCTTTATTTCAGGCGTGTTTGGCGTGGCGTTGAAATCTCCCGTCAGAACAAATTTTTCTTCATACCCGGAAATAGCCTGTACGAGTTGCATTGAGCCGAGGTATCTTGCCTGCTCGCCAACGTGGTCGAGGTGAGTATTTATAAAACGGAACGGCTTTTCTGCTTTTTCGTGCTTCAGAAGAACCGAGGTGTACATACGCGGGCATTGGCTCTGGTCGCCTCCGTAGGTTGAGCCGGGGATTTTCGGAGTAGCGGAGAGCCATACGTTTTCACACGATATAAGCTCAAACATGTCCGTGCGGTAAGCGATAAGCATTGACTCGCCGTGGTAATTTTTTTCACGTCCGCATCCTACCGTTGTGTATCCGTCAAGTTCGTTGCGCAAGCGTGAGCGCATAGCGTCTGTAACTTCCTGAAATCCGATAACGTCGGGCTTTTCCGATTTTATTACGTCCATTACGCGCGGAAAACGGTTTGTAAAAGAGTTTATTCCGTCCCATTCAATATCAAGACGGAGGTTGAAAGACATAAATTTCATAACTTTTTCTTCCTTATTATTTTTTGTCGGTTATTATTTTTGCCAGGGCGTCTGCCATAAGCTCCGCGCCCCACGCATTCGGGTGAAGCTTGTCAATAAATGCAAAATCCGTGTGCGGAACAAGGTCAAACCCGTCGATAACGGTTATATTTTCGTACTTTCTGCACTCTGATTTTACAACGTCGATGCAGTGCATAAAGCGGTCCCATTTGACAGAATCATTTCTCCAGAGAGGAGTAATATCAAATATCGGAACGTCGCTCCAAAGCTCGTGCAACTTTTCGTAAAAAGCCTTCGCTTCCTTTTCGTACTCGTAATATTCAATGTCGTAATAATTCGTTCCAAGGGCGACGATTATCATATCGGGCATAAATCCCTCGGTCTTATTTAGCGTTTCGTGTTTGAAGGTTAAACCGCCGATGCCTTGCGGCAATATATCAAAACCGGTTTTGCGTTTAAGCACGTTTACGTATGAAGCCCCCGACATAAAAGTGCCGTAGCCCTGCGTAATCGAGTCGCCTATGATAAGGACTTTCTTTCCCTTTGATTTTACCGCCCTGTATTTTCCGTCAAGCTCAAGGTCTCTTATACCGAGTTCGCAATCGTTAGGGAAATATACAGTGACTTTTTTCTCGCCCTTTGGCAAATCAAAGCTTACATGGTATTTTCCCTCGCCGTTTACCTTGTGCACGCTTCCCAGCTTGTCGTTTACGTAGAGGTCAAAGGTGTTTGCCTCCGATGACGCACTTTTTACAAAATACTTAAAGCCGATTTTTGACGCGTCGGTTTTAAGTTCAAGCGACGCACCGCAACAAAACCCCGCGCGCCAGCCCCAACCTTGATACTCCTTTTCAAAAGCTTCAAAGGCCTTAATATCCTTTTCCGAAAAATGCTTCGGAAATACGTACCCCTGACAGATAGGGAACAAAAACGCCCCTTTTATAAGTTTTTTTATCGAAACCGCGGATAATTTCATAAAGATATCTCCAAATAATTATTCTTTAATAATTGTATATCATCTTATTGTCTTTGTCAAGAATTGACGTAAAAATAGCCATGCAATAAATTCGAAGATTTCAAAGTCCGGAAGTTTTACCTATCGCTTCGTTCACAAATATAATTATTGCAGGAACAGAGCCGAAAAAGAAAATGATTCATTATGGTTGACGGCTCTTGATGATTTCAAAAAACAAGCGAACCTATAATATATTTGCCAGCAAG
>CAMETB010000092.1 GCA_945936265.1 uncultured Clostridia bacterium | reverse complement strand
GTGGCAGGTATTGATAAGGGCGTTTCCAAAACCTTTGACACTCTGCCCTATTGCGACCCCGTAAAAGTTGCAAGGCTCGCCGTAAAAGCGTCGAAAAAAGGCAGATGCGTCTGCACGCCGCGCGCTTTTTATAAGTTTTACAGATTCCTTGCAAAAGTTCTCCCGCACTCCTGGCTTATGGGTGCAAGCAAAACCTGATTAAAAAATTTTATTATACAGAGAGGTAATTATGTCAAGTTACGAAACAAGAAAAACCCCCGGCGACACCGAATGGTTCAAGCACGACAGGTTCGGTATGTTCATTCACTGGGGACTCTACGCAATGCCCGCAAGAGGCGAATGGGTAAAAACCAACGAATATCTGACGGACGAACATTACGAAAGATATTTCAAGCACTTTAACCCGGATCTTTATGATCCTAAGGAATGGGCAAAGAAGGCAAAGGCGGCAGGAATGAAATATGCCGTTCTTACCACGAAGCACCACGAAGGCTTCTGCATGTTCGACAGTGCATACACCGACTACAAGTGCACAAACACCCTCGCAGGACGTGACCTCGTAAGAGAGTACGTCGACGCTTTCCGCGCGGAAGGTCTTAAAGTGGGATTTTACTATTCCCTTATCGACTGGCATCATCCCGAGTTCCCGATTGACCAGATCCATCCGAGAAGGCTCGATAAGGACGCCGAGGAAAAGTCCGCAAAGAGAGATATGAAAAAATATGCCGAGTATATGAGAAATCAGGTAAGAGAACTTCTTACCAACTACGGCAAGATAGATATTCTCTGGTTTGACTTCTCGTATGAAAAGGATCCTAATATGCCATCGTGGATGAAGGGTAAAGGAAAGGACGATTGGGAGGCGGATAAGCTTATCGCTCTTGCAAGATCGCTCCAGACGCATATCATAATAGACAACCGTGCCGGAATAGATCAGGATATATGGACGCCCGAGCAGTATCAGCCGCTTGAATGGGTTAAAGACGGAAAGACGGGCGAACTTCTTACCTGGGAGGCTTGTCAGACGTTTTCGGGCTCTTGGGGTTACCACAGAGATGAGATGACATGGAAATCCCCCGAGATGCTCATAGAAATGCTTATAAATACCGTATGTATCGGCGGAAACCTCCTTATGAACGTAGGACCTACCGCAAGAGGATATCTTGATAAGCGTGCCGAGGATGCACTTGCGGTTTATGCAAACTGGATGAAATACAATTCCCGCTCGATTTACGGTTGCACCATGGCAGAGCCCGAATTTACTGCCCCGAGAGGTACCCGTTTAACTCAAAGCGAAGACGGGAAGCGCCTCTACATACACCTTATGGAATATCCGTACGCATTCCTTGAATTCCGCGGTCTTGCCGACAAGATAGAATACGCGCAGTTCCTCCACGACGGAAGCGAGGTAAAATATACCTGCGGCAAGGTTGATCATTTCAGCGCGGGACGTACGGAAGCCGAGGATATGGTTGCGTTCCAGCTCCCTGCCATAAAGCCCGGATATATCGTTCCCGTAATTGAAGTATTTCTTAAATAAAAACGGGGCTCCCTGCGGGAACCCAAACACATAGCGGGACGGTCAAGGCCGTCCCGTTTATGATTAACGGCAAACAAAAACTGCGGGAGCAAGCCCCCGCCCTACGATATAACGAAACCAACGCATCTTCTTCGGATATGCCTATCCCTCAAAGAATATGGCTGACACAATTTTTGTGTCAGCCGCTTTTCTAATTTGTTAAAAAATCAGTTCTTTTTTCTGCCCGTGCTCGATGCAACTATTATAAGAAGCCTTAAAAGCTGCATTATCGTTACCGCGAGGGCGGCAACGTAAGTCATTGCGGCGGCGGAAAGGACTTTTTTGGCGCCTTTCATCTCCGACTCGTCAAGGATATTTGCGCTCCTTATCGCCGCTATTGCCCTGCGGCTTGCGTTAAACTCGGTAGGAAGGGTTACAAGCTGGAATATAACGCAAAGCGAAAAGCAGGCTACTCCGAAATACGCAACGTATGCAAAAAACTGTGAAAAAGCGGAAAGAATTATACCGAGCAGTATAAGCGGCATTGAAAGGCGCGAGCCTATATTTGTAACAGGCACGATTGCGTTTCTTATTTTTATCGGTATATAGTTATTTGCGTGCTGTATTGCGTGCCCGACCTCGTGTGCGGCAACTCCTATTGCCGCCGAGGAAGTGTTTGCATAACTGCTGTCGGATAACCTTATCACGTTTTGCGACGGGTCGTAATGGTCGTTAAGATTACCGTGTATATTCTCTATTCTGACGTCGTAAAGCCCGTTTGCGTCAAGTATTCTGCGTGCGGCTTCCGCACCCGTAATTCCCATTCTTGACGGAATCTTTGAATATTTCGAAAAAGTTGTCTGTACCTTAAAACTCGCAATCATAGACAGTATCACAAAAGGAACAACCAGAATTATATAAAGCCAATCAACGTAAAAAAACATATAATCACTCCTTAAAGCGCTTCGTGCCAACGGAAAATCGGTCATAAAAAACCATTTTTGCACGTTATAATTATTGTACCACAAAAATATTTTGTTTTCAATAGAATTATTTTTACTTTTAGTATTGACTTCTCAACAAAAAAGTTGTATAATACCGATTAAAAATCGGGGACTTGCTTTCGGGAAAGGAATTTCAGTAAAATGGGCGCAGTCGAACTTATTATTCTTGCGGTAGGTCTTTCAATGGACGCTTTCGCCGTGGCTATATGCAAAGGACTCTCTATGAAAAAAGTTTCCTTTAAGGAAATGGCAATTGTCGGTCTTTGGTTCGGCGGTTTTCAGGCTCTTATGCCCCTTATCGGATATTTTCTCGGAGAAGCGTGTGAAAAATACATTGAACAGGTAGATCATTGGGTGGCGTTTGTTCTTCTTGTGCTTATCGGCGCCCTTATGATAAAGGAATCGTTTGAAAAGGAAGAAAAGAAAGAGGAAGAAAAAGAAAACTCCTCCTCTCCGCTTGCATTCAAAACGATGCTCACCATGGCAATAGCCACAAGTATTGACGCTCTGGCGGTCGGTATCTCGTTCGGAATACTGCCCGACGTAAATATAACGGTTGCGGTTTCTTCAATAGGAATTATCACCTTTATTCTTTCCGCCGTGGGCGTTAAAATAGGCAACGTATTCGGCGCGAAATACAAGTCCAAAGCGGAGTTTGCGGGAGGGCTTATCCTTGTCCTGCTCGGAATTAAAATTCTTTTGGAGCACCTCGGGGTGCTTTAAGACATACAGGGGGTATTTATTATGACAAGCAAAAGAATAAAACAAATCGTCACGTGCGCAATTTTTGCCGCGCTGATATGTGTCACAACAATGTTCGTTTCAGTACCGGTACCGGCACCCTTTGCGGGCAACGTAAATCTCGGAGATGCGATAATAATAATCGCCTCGTTTTTGCTCGGGCCTTTGTTCGGTGCAATAGCAGGAGGGGTGGGTGCGGCTCTTGCAGACCTGTTCTCCGCTTATGCGATATATGCGCCCGCAACTTTCTTTATAAAAGCGGCGTTGGCGGTAGTATGTTACTACGTTTTCAAGGCAATGCTTTCGCTCACAAAAAATTCGATAGTATCGCGTATCATAGCCGTTATATGTGCGGAGCTTACTATGGTACTCGGATATTTTATCTATGAAATTTTCCTGCTCGGTTTTCCGACTGCTCTTGCCGACATTCCGTTCAACCTTATTCAAGGAGCATTCGGCGCAGTCATCGGTACGGTTATAACCGTTCTTCTCCTTAAAAATAAGACGATATCGAAATTCGTTTCATCTCTTGAAAACGATAAAAAAGATACAGAGGAATAATTTTTACTACATAAAAACGGAGCCTCGAACTGACGAGGCTCGTTTTTTTTATTTGTTTACTATCTCCATATCGAATGCGAAAGAAATATCTTTCTCGGAGAGTCTGTAGCGCTCGGGCAGTTCGGGTCCGCATGAGTGGGATCCTATTCCCGAACATTTATAGTCTATTCTTACGTGGGTTGCATAAGGCTCGCCAAGCTCGTTCGTGTGTTGTGCTTTATAGAGTTGGTCTATTGAATATTTTGACACGTTAAGACTGAATACGTCCTTACCGACAAACTTTATTTTGTCCTCTATTTCGGCATATGAAACGTCGATGTGCTCTCCGTGTTCCTGAGGTCTTACGTAATTTACGTATTCCTTATCGACGTCGCTTGAATACTTATCCTTGCTTACATGGTGGCACATATCGCAGTAGTTTTCATACGGTCCCATACCGAAATACGTAAAGTTTTTATTCTTTTTGCAAAGAGCAAACTCAAAGCCGAGCCTTGCAAGCCACGTGGCGTTCTCTCTCACCTTGCCGTCAAGGGCAAAGCTTATTCTGCCGTCGTCAAAGACGGATACGGTCATCCGGTATCTGAAAAACGGCGCTCTTGAAACACCGGCAAGCGATGCGTCAATATTTATCTTGTTTTCGTTGACGGTGACGGAATAGACGTTGGTAAACGGCACGTTGATGCGTGCGTCCTCCCAATCCTTACCGCACCAGCAATCGTTATCGGTAGGCGCTCTGAATGCCCCGATTTTTACGGGGGCTTCAAGCATTTCTTCTCCCCTTACCTTTATGCTGTCAAAGTTGCCCGTCTGTTTGTTCAAGCGATACTCAAAATCCTTGCCTTTTGCATAAATGAACAGCTTATCATCTATAAGCTTTGCTGGGGTCAAAGAAGCGGGCGATGCTTTTTTCTTTTTGGTTTCTATTGCCTGATAAAGCTCGCCGACTACCTCGCCGTTATCCTTTTCGAGAGAAACGGAAATGCCTGCGCCAAAGAGAGATTCCTTCGGATTTACGTCGGTATTTATTACCGCCGTTTCCCTCGGTGCGAGATTTATTTTAAGTCTCTTTTCCTCAAGAACTTCTCCGTCCGCTTTTATCTTGTAGCAAACGGTGTATTCCGAGAGGTTTGTAAAATCAAAATAGTTGGTAAGTGTTATCTTGCCGTTTTTGTAGGTAAATCTGAACGGCGTATAGGCGGCTTTTGCCTCGTACGTTCCCGCCTTGAAGGAACGGTCTGCAAATACAAGACCGTCGCAACAGAAATTATTGTCGTTAGTAAGCTCTCCCTCAAAATCTCCGCCGTATTTCTGTACGCCGTCAACGATGACGGTATGGTCGCACCACTCCCAGATGCACCCGCCGACAAACTGCGGATATTTAAGGGCAAGGTCCATATACTGCCACGTATCTCCGGGTCCGTTGCCCATAGAGTGAGAATACTCGCAAAGCATTATCGGCACTTTGTATTTCTTCTCTTTGAGCCACTTTTCAAGGTCTGAAACGGCAGGATACATTCTTGAATAAACGTCGGCAAGATCATTCTTTTCCAAAAGTGATGCACCCTCGTAGTGAACGAGCCTCGATTTGTCATGCTTTCTTAAAAAGTCCGCCATTGCGTAGTGGTTTTCTCCGCAACCGCTCTCGTTGCCGAGCGACCACATTATGATCGACGAATGGTTTTTGTCCCTTTCGTACGCCCTTTCCATTCTCTCGACAAAATAGTTCTTCCACTCGGGCGTGGTTGCGGGCCACTAACCGGGTTCCATATCGTATTCGTACTTTTTCATCGTGTTTCTGTAGATAAATCCGTGAGTTTCAATGTCCGTTTCAAGAATTACGTAAACGCCCATTTCATCGCAAATTTCAAGGAATTTCGGGGTTGGCGGGTAATGTGACGTTCTTATGGTATTTGCATTTAACGACTTTATAAGCTCTATGTCTTTTCTTATCTCGTCGTCCGTCATACACCAGCCGTTTACGGGGCTTGTGTCGTGATGATTTACACCCTTCATTGTGATGGGGG
>CAMETB010000091.1 GCA_945936265.1 uncultured Clostridia bacterium | reverse complement strand
ATCGTCCGCCTCGTTCATGCCGAAACGCTTTGCAACTGCCGTCACTAGCTGGCTTTTCTCGTCGGCATTACAGGATGAGCGGAAACGTGCAAACTCCTTTTCCACCTCTGCCTTTCCGACGACTATATTCTCCTGGCGTTTCTCTTTCTTGAACCACTGCCTTATCTTGTTCCTCGCCTCGCCCGTCTTTACTATGTTAAGCCAGTCCCTGCTCGGACCTTTGGACGAATTTGAGGTTATTACCTCGACTATATCGCCGTTTTTTGGAACGGAGTCAATCGGCGCAATTCTGCCGTTTATCTTGGCGCCCACCATCTTGTTTCCGACACCCGTATGTATCGAGTAGGCAAAATCTATAAGTGTTGCGCCGTAAGGCAACGCTACGACATCTCCCTTTGGTGTAAACACAAACGTTTCATCGTGAAAAATATCTATCTTGAAAGCATGAATGAAATCGTCGGGGTCCATAGCGTCGTTTTCGGTGTCTATGAGTTTTGATATCCACTCAAGCCTCTTCTCTATATCGGCTCCCGCCTTTTCACCGCTCTTGTACTTCCAGTGCGCCGCCACACCATATTCTGCGACCTGATGCATCTCCTTGGTCCTTATCTGCACCTCGAACGGAATTCCGTCTTTTCCTATAACTGTCGTATGAAGTGACTGATACATGTTGGGCTTAGGCGTTGATATATAATCCTTGAACCTTCCCGGCACGGATTTATACATCTCGTGTATCATGCCGAGCACTGTATAGCATTCGTATTCCGTATCGACTATTATGCGCAAGGCGTAAAAATCGTATATTTCGTCAAACGATTTATTTTGATTGTACATTTTCCGGTAAACGGTTTTAACACGCCCCTCACGCGTAAAGTTTATATTCGTCTGTTTCAGCTTTTCGCTTATATCGGATTTGAGATTTTCAATAAAATTTACATTTTTGCCGTACTTATCGTCGATATGCTGCTTTATTTCATTGTAGCCTATCGGATCAAGGTACATAAGAGCATAATTTTCAAGTTCCTGCTTTACCTTTTGCATACCGAGACGGTGAGCAAGCGGCGCGTATATATGCATGGTTTCAAGAGCTGTTGCGCGCCTTTTCTCGTCTTTTTTTACATACAGAGTGCGCATATTGTGCATTCTGTCGCAAAGCTTTATGAATATAACCCTTATATCCTTGGACATTGCGAGCAGCATTTTCCTTATGTTCTCTATGTGCTCCTCTTCCTTATCCTCGATATTTATGGATTTTATTTTCGTTACGCCGTCTACCAGAAGCGCAACTTCGTCTCCGAAAAGTTCCTTTATCTTGTTAAGGTCCGTTTTATCGGGGCAATCCTCAACCGTATCGTGAAGGAACGCTGCGCATATGGAGTCTGTATCAAGCCCGAGCCCCGCAACACTCTCGGCAACAGCGACCGGATGCGTAATGTAAGGATCTCCGCTCAGACGCTTTTGCCCCTTATGCATTTCATCGGCATACAAAAAAGCCGATTTTATTTTTTCAAAGTCATATTTTTTGCCGCTTGCTTTAAGTGATTCAAGCAGCGGTTCTATCATTTTAAGATTTTCTTCTGCCATGGCGGTATCTCCTTTCATTTATTTTGCGGATACATTCCTTTTAAGGTTTTAAGTATGTTTGATTTGTCAAGCGAGGTCTTGGTTTTACTGTAAGTAAACCTGAATTTATATGTATCTCCGTCTTTTTCCTCGACGGAAATTATGTTAAGTTCCCTTATTACCTTTATTGCGAGTTTCAATTTTACGTAATTAAACGGCGCATCGGGAAAGGACTTTTCAAGCGAATGTAAAAGCCTTGTTACCGTATATTCGTCGCGACCCTCTCTCACCTCTTTTAAGAGAAATTTATATATGAGCGCAAAGTCCTCTCTTGTGGGGATTATATCGGAAGGGGCAAGTGTGCATGTTCCCTCTCTTACATCCCTGTATATTTTCTTGTTTTCGAGTTCTTTTGAGTACTCACTATCACTCATTCGTATGTCTTTTATATTCATTTGCGGGCTCATAACACCCATAAAATCGTTTATTTCAAGGTTAAACGCAACATCGACGGAATCGTCCGTGTGCAGTGAAAACTCCTCGGAGGAAATGCCGAAAAGCATTGCATTTGCGGCAAAATTTCCCTTTGACAGTCTTATTTTAAGATGCCTGTTCATTCCTACGGGAGTAATATCATCTATTTTCGCATCGCGCAGAACGAAAAGCGGCGTCGGATTTGATACCCCGTACGGCTCAAGCATTGAAATCTCCGAAGCAAGCGAAAGATTTATTTCATCGGTATCAAGTTCACAGTCTATATCGAGTGACGGTACAGGCGTTTCTCCGCCGAAAAAGTTCTTTGCATATTCGTTCATTCTTCTTTTGAACTCTTCAAGGTTTTTGCGCTTTACCGAAAGCCCTGCGGCAAGCTCGTGCCCGCCGTATTTTTCGAGCAGATCAGAGCATGAGGAAAGTGCGTTTACAAGATTCATCCCTCCTATGCTCCTGCCCGAGCCTTTTCCCACTGCCTCGGGATCTGCAGGATTTTCGTTACCCTCAAATGATATAAGAATCGATGGGAGCGAATACTTCTCCGTTATTTTTGAAGAAACTATTCCTATAACCCCGTGATTCCATGTGTCGTTCTCTATTATTATAACTCCGCTTTTGTCAAACGGATGATTTTCTATGTATTCGTTTGCCTCCTCGGCTATTTTGTTCTCCTCAAGTTGTCTTTCCCTGTTTATCTCGCATAGTCTGACAGCGTATTTCTCGGCAAGGCTCTCATCTTTTGTAAGAAAAAGCCTGACTGCTATGGAGGCGTCGCTTATTCTGCCTGCCGCATTTATTTTCGGGGCAAGCCCGAAACTGACAAAACCGGACGTAAGTTTCTTGTTTACTTTTTGCCTTGTGGTCTTTGTTTCGTTGTTTCTGCAAAGGTTTATCAATTTTTCAAGACCTGTTTTATCTGTGTTGTCAGCCGATATAAGTCCGTGCGAGATTATTATTCTGTTCTCGTCGATGACGGGCATAACATCCGCTATTGTTCCTATTGCGGTAAGATCAGAATATCCGTCGGCTATCCTTCTTACGCATTCAATCATAGGATCTCCGCTTTTAAGAGCCTCAAGAGCGCAAAGCAGCTTGAAAACCACCCCGACGCCCGCAAGTGACGGGAAAGGATATTTGCTGCCGCTTCTTTTCGGATTTATCACCGCGTACGCCTCGGGCAACACCTCCGGACACTCATGATGGTCGGTTATAACAAAATCAACTCCGAGTTCTTTGGCTTCTTTAACCTCGTTATTTGCGGTAATTCCGGTATCGACTGTAACGATAAGACTTGTGCCGCCCGACGCTATTTTCTTTACCGCATCCGAAGAGACGCCGTAGCCCTCTCCCTTTCTTGACGGTATATAATATTCCACATCTGCACCGGCACGGCTCAGATAAAGGTAAAGTATGCTTACCGAGGTTATTCCGTCAACATCGTAATCTCCGTAAACCGTTATCTTACGCCCTGCTTTGATACATTCGAGTATTTTTGCGGCTCCCTTTTCCATATCGTCGAGCAAAAATGGGTCGTGAAGAATTTCGGTCCTTTTACCAAGGAAATCGTTCGCCGATTTTACATCGGTGTACCCTCTGTTGACAAGGAGTTTTGCCATGGTGCGGCAAAGACCTGTGCCCGCCGATATTTCGTCTGTATATTTTTCTTTATCGGGAGTAAATTTCACCTCCCATTTTTTTCTCTGTTGTTTTTCCATAACTTTTCCCATATGTGAGGCAACCGAAAAACGAAGCCTCAACCGTTGTATTTTTCAAGTATTGCGTTGGCGACGTTAAGACCGTCAACGGCGGCGCTCATTATGCCTCCCGCATATCCCGCACCCTCTCCGCAGGGATATATATTTTTCTTGCCGAATGCGCAAAAATCGTCGCCTCTCATTATGCGCACGGGTGAGGAAGTTCTCGTTTCCACTCCTGTAAGAACTACGTGGGGCGCGTCAAAACCCTCTATCTTCTCGCCGAATTTGCGAAAACCCATTTTAAGATAGTCGCACACGGTTTTCGGAAGGATTTTATTCATATCGCAAAGGGATACGTTGCCGTTCATATAAGTTGGCATAACCCTTGACGGTTCGGTCTTTGAGATACCGTTATAAAAGTCGCCGAGAGTCTGTATCGGTGCCCTGTAATCTCCGCCCGCTGAAGAAAATGCTTTTCTTTCAAGATTGCGCTGAAATTCTATCGCGCCTTCGGCGGTATCTCCGTAATCCTGCGTGTTTATCTGCACGGCTATTGCCGAGTTTGCATTTTTGCCGTCTCTTGCATAACTGCTCATGCCGTTTACGACGACTCCGCCCTCCTCGCTCGCCCCTGCGACAACCTCGCCGCCCGGACACATGCAAAACGAATAAACGCCCCGTCCGTCTTTTCTGTACGACACATTATAGTCTGCGGCGCCGAGCTTTTCCGACGTCCTGCTCTTTCCGTACATCGCCTTGTTAATATCGCTTTGCAGATGCTCTGCGCGCACCCCGACGGAAAAAGGCTTCGGCTCTACGGCAAATCCGCTTTTCATAAGGTAAGCATAAGTATCGCGCGCACTGTGCCCTATTGCAAGAACAAGATCTTCATATTCTTCTTTTCCGCCCGTCGTTTCGACAACTCCGTCGGAAAATGAAAGTAACTTTGTGTTATATCTTATTTCGCCGCCAAGTGAAATTATTTCGTTCTGAATGTTCTTTACAACATTTCTCAACATATCCGTGCCGATATGCGGCTTTGCCATATATTTTATCTCGGCAGGCGCACCGTGGTCGGCAAATACGGACAGGACAAACGAGCATTTCGGGTCGTTTATCCTTGTTGTGAGTTTTCCGTCCGAAAAAGTGCCTGCTCCGCCGGCTCCGAACTGTATATTAGATTCCGTATCAAGTATCTTTTCGGAGTAAAAACGGTTGACGCTTGCCACGCGTGAATCTATATCGCCGCCGCGCTCTATAACCACGGGCTTTAATCCTGCGCGAGCAAGCGCAAGCGCGCAAAACATACCGGCAGGGCCAAAGCCGACGATAATGACTTTTCCGCCGTGGTGTCCCTTTTTAAGCACAAATTGCGGCATCTCTTCAGAAAAATACCTTGCGCCGTACTTTTTAAGCTCGTCCTCGCCCGGCAGGGATGATTTGCCCTCGACCTCGGCGCATACAGAGTAAACTCCCTTTATAGAGTCCTTGTGCCTTGCGTCAACCGAACGTTTGTAAATATACATTTCTCCGGTAACGGAAAAGGCGCGCATATTATTTATACGCACCCGTGCAATTTCGAATATTTCACTTTCCGCGGTGTTGATACCGGCTTGTATCTGTTCAACTATTATCTTCATTTTTTAACAAACGTCACTTTGACGGTATCCGAGCTCATGCCTTCGAAAGTGGCGATTGTATTGTCGGGCAGAATACACTCGACATGAAGTTCCGCCTCTCCCTCGGAAGTAACCGACGATGCGTCAGCCCTGACTACAATATCCGATTTTTTTATATCGGCAAGAGTGCTTTTCATTCCTCTTAATTTTACCGTAACGGTCTGGCACGATGTGACTTCATAGTCTGTTGCGTTAACGACGGTTACGGGAATATTTTTATATTCTCTGTCGTAAAGGGTTGTATCGGTCTGCATAACATAAAGCCATATACATATGGCAACGATAACCGACATTATAATGGCGATTACTTTCCATTTTATGCTCTTTTTCGGAGTATCGTCCTCCATACCCATTGCGTCGGATATATCTATTTCGGTCGTTTTTGAGAATTTATCCATCGAAACTCACCTCAATCCTTGGGCCTTATTCTTATCTTTGAATTTATTTTTTTCTTCTGGTCGGAATTTTTCGTC
>CAMETB010000090.1 GCA_945936265.1 uncultured Clostridia bacterium | reverse complement strand
TATAAAGTATATAATCGGACACCTGGTTATTGCTATCTACTATGAGGACTATTTCATCGGACTTTTCGGGGAGCCTGCCGTCAACTACGGTATATTGGCTCTTTATGTAGTCGCCATCGCCGATAAGCTCCTGCCATGCTCCGCTGCCCGACATCATCGAGCCCATAACTCCGCCCATGCCTATTTCGTCCATAAGCTCATCCATGCCACTCATATTTTTTCTGTACGTCACCGTCCCGTCGGGATTTTTTATCACGGAGTACGTATTGAGGTTTGCTTTATATGAGTATTTTATATCGGCGACGTAATCGTTTATGTTGCTTTTATCACTCTTCAGGTATTCCATAAACTTTGTCAGGTTGTTTGTGGTCATACCTGAGGTCATCGCCTTCATCATGCTTATCATTATGTCATTGGAATAAACTTTATCTTTATCTCTGTCACCGTTTGACGTGTTTTCTTTCATAAGGGACGTTAAGAGGGTTGTTGTGTCCATTGTGCTCTCTTTTATTACAAGAGGATATGACGCCATGGCGCTTCGCTCTATGCTGTCAATATATGCGTTTACACCGCTTGACACGGAAAGGATAAGCGCTATTCCTATAATTCCGATACTGCCTGCAAAGGCGGTTAAAAACGTCCTGCCCTTCTTGGTCATCAGATTATTTAAGGAGAGGGAAAGAGCGGTAAAAAACGACATTGATTTCTTCTTTTTCTTAACCTTTACCTGCGCCCTCTCATTCTCGCTGACGTAGGGGTCGGTATCGTCCGTTACCGTTCCGTCAAGGAGCCTTATTATTCTTGTCGAATACTGCCTTGCAAGCTCGGGGTTATGCGTTACCATTATTATGAGTTTTTCCTTGGCTATCTCTTTTAAGATCTCCATTATCTGAACGCTCGTTTCGGAGTCAAGCGCTCCTGTCGGCTCGTCGGCAAGTATTATATCGGGGTCGTTTACAAGCGCACGGGCAATGGCTACCCTTTGCATCTGACCGCCAGACATCTGATTGGGTTTCTTATTCAGTTGGTCTCCGAGTCCTACACGGCAAAGCGCCTCTGTCGCACGTTTTTTTCTCTCCTCGGGGGACACTCCCGAAAGAGTAAGCGCAAGTTCTACATTTGAGAGTACTGTCTGGTGCGGTATAAGATTGTAACTTTGAAAAATAAAACCTATCGAATGGTTCCTGTATGTATCCCAATCTCCGTCGGTAAACTGCTTTGTCGATTTACCGTTTATTATAAGATCTCCGCTTGTATATTTATCAAGACCGCCTATTATGTTAAGAAGCGTCGTTTTTCCGCATCCTGACTGACCGAGTATCGACACAAATTCGTTCTCTCGGAACTCTATATCGACACCTTTGAGCGCATGGACGACGGTATCGCCCATAATATAGTCTTTCTTTATCCCTTTTAATTTGAGCATGCCTCTTCTCCTTTCACTTTTCCGGAAATATTTGCTTATTAAATATTAAAGCATTTTATATCTCAAAACAATATATTTTATCAAACTTTAGACTAAAAATCACCTGTTGTTCACAAAAAATACGGCAAGGATAAATTCTTTTCCTTGCCGTGTGTCCTATTTTACAGTCGCTTCAATCTTTACCTGATTTTCGTCCTGCACATCACTCTGATCATCTGTTTTTGTCTTGAGCAGAAAGGCGTTTAACCAGTTTTTCTTTCTCTTTACGGATATATAACCTATTACCGATATTACAACGGCACCGGCAAAGTCTATTATTATATCCGTCATGGTATCGGCAAGCGCCGCATGACCTACAAGATTTTCAAGTATCGTCACTCCGTCGGGAGATTCAACCGCATACTTTTGCATATTGAAACCGAAAAAGTGATCGAATGTAAACTCAAATATCTCCCACAAAGCCTCCATTGATACCGAAAAAGTACATGCAAAAAGTGATACGAAAAACGGAGAGAGCTTTACATATGTATTCTTTTCATTAAGTATATCGACAAGAGAAAAGCCGAGCATGGCAAGCATCATACTGCTTGAAAGGTGTAGTAAATCGTCCCATAGGTGAACTCTGTAATAAAACTTTGCCACCTCGCCGACAGTAATCGACAAGCACAAAAACAGCATATAAAGAACATAGAAAAATGTCGGTATATGCCACTTTAGTTTTTTCGTAAGAATATTCGGCAGATTTATGACGATCATGCCGAGCACGCACTGAAAAATCATAAGACCGTACTGCGTGTGCGTCCTGTACTCTTCGTCAAAAATAACGCGGAGCGGAACGTATACAAGCGACAGTATAAACGAAGACATTACTACCCAATAAAGAACCTTACGCAGCTTGTCGTGCGTCTTATAACCTTTTATTTCACTCATTTTATGTACCTGTTAAAAATCAAAAATATCACAGCCTGTCGGCGTTATTTATATTTTAGCACATAAATATGTCATAAGTGTGAACTTTTACTCAAATTCCCGAACAGAAATAAAAGGCAAATCACATTGAATACGGTCATAATGCTCAAAGTGAGGTCGGATATCTGCCACATAAGTGACATGGGTACTACCGATGACACAATGCAGACAAAGAAAAAAACGACGGTATAAACAGCTTTTGAAAATTTTGATTTTGTAATATATGAAAGCGCCTCCTCTCCGTAGTAAAACTGACAGGCAACTGTTGCCAGGGCAAACAAGACGGACGAGCCGGAGACGGCATACGCCCCGAAACTGCCGAGATATTTACCGTATGACAAAGAAACAAGCGCCATTACATCACCCGACGGTTTTTCCCCCGCAATAAGAATAACGAGGGCCGTAAGAGTGCAAAGAACGACAGTATCGGTAAACACTTCGAGTATGCCGAGGCAGCCCTGTGCGTGCGCGCTCCCGGTATTTGACGAGGCGTGCGCCGTCGGTGCCGTTCCACACCCCGCTTCGTTGGACAAAACCCCGCGGCCCACCCCGTACCTTATAGCCTCTTTTATACCGTATCCGCACGCGCCGGAGACTACGGAGCGAAAAGAAAATGCGGACTTAAAAATAAGAGCAAAAGTATCGGGGATTTTATGAGCATCGGAGATTATTATGTATAATGAAATGAATACATAGAAAATCGTTAAAAGAGGCATTAAAACAAAAGTAAACGACGATATTCTTTTAACTCCGCCCGAAATTACAAGGAAAACCAAAACGGTAAATATTATTCCGAAAATTATAGGAGGGAGCGGAGTTATGTTTGCAACCGCATTTATCTGAACAAGATTACCCGTGGTAAGCGAGTTTACAACGCAAAGAAACGCAAAAACACAGGAAAGATATAAGGAAAAGCGCGCGCCGATTTTGTTTTTCATTCCGTCCCTTATATAGTAGGGAGCGCCGCCGTAATATTCTCCGCTTTTCTCTCGCCTGTATTTTACCGCAAGGAACACCTCGACGTATTTTAAACTCATCGCGGCAAAGGCGCTTATCCACATCCAGAATACCGCACCTGCCCCGCCCATTATTATGGCGCTTGAAACTCCCGCTATGTTGCCGACACCCAGTGTTCCCGCAAGAGCAACCGTCAGAGACTTAAATCCGCCCTTACTGTTTGAAAGTATTGTCTTTACCGTTTTTATCGGATGAAATATATAAAAAAATCCGAGTTTTGCGGCAAAAAACGTTCCTATTATTATAAGAATGGCAGGCATAAGTATGCCGCCGAGTATTTCGTTTAATTTTTCCAGCAAAAAAAATCACCGCCCGTTTACAATATATTCCTGAAAAAAGCACTCTATCAATGAGAGTGAACACAAATTGTTAATTATTTGTGAACAATAGCCTTTACTACTTGATTTTGTGTGCACATAGGGATAGAATATACAATGTAATTGGCACTCTCACACGAAAAGTGCTAAAATTACTGAATTTATTGGAGGTGCATTAATATGAAAATAAAACCGCTGTCAAACAGAGTGGTTCTCAAAAATGTTGAAGCAGAAGAAACTACGAAGGCAGGCATAATATTGCCCGGCTCCGCAAAAGAAAAGCCTCAGATGGCCGAGGTGATTGCAATTGGTCCCGGCGAGGTAGTGGACGGCAAGACCGTGCCCATGACCGTTAAAGTCGGAAACAAGGTTATAACAAGTAAATACTCGGGAACAGAGGTAAAACTCGACGGCGAGGAATATACAATAGTAAAAGAAGACGATATTCTCGCTATCGTTGAATAATTTAGGGGGAATGAATTATGGCAAAGGATATACTTTACGGAATTGAAGCAAGAAACGCTATGTTAAGAGGCGTTGACAAACTTGCAGACACTGTTAAAATCACACTCGGTCCGAAGGGCAGAAACGTTGTTCTCGACAAAAAATACGGCTCTCCGCTCATAACCAACGACGGAGTTACGATAGCAAAAGAGATAGAGCTTGAGGACGCCGCAGAAAATATGGGCGCACAGCTTGTCAAGGAAGTTGCATCCAAGACCAACGACGCAGCAGGTGACGGAACAACCACCGCAACGCTTCTTACGCAGGCTATAATAAGAGAGGGTATGAAAAACGTTGCCGCAGGCGCTAACCCGATAGTTTTAAGAAAAGGTATTCAGAAGGCTGTTGACTGCGCCGTTGAAGGGCTTGTTGCAAACTCGAAGAAAGTAAACGGCAAGGAAGATATAACGAGAGTCGGCACCGTATCCGCAGGCGACGAGACGGTAGGAAAACTTATCTCCGACGCTATGGAAAAGGTAACCTCCGACGGAGTTATCACGGTTGAGGAGTCGAAGTCGACCGAAACGTACTGCGAGGTTGTCGAGGGTATGCAGTTTGACAGAGGATACCTCTCCGCTTACATGGCAACCGACACGGATAAGATGGAGGCAGTTCTTGACGACGCTCTCATTCTTATCACCGATAAAAAGATATCCAACATTCAGGAAATACTCCCGCTTCTCGAACAGATAGTTCAATCCGGCAGAAAGCTCCTTATAATCGCCGAAGACATAGAGGGCGAGGCTCTTACAACGCTCGTTCTCAATAAACTCCGCGGAACGTTTACGGTAGTCGGAGTAAAAGCGCCCGGCTTTGGTGACAGACGCAAGGAAATGCTCCACGATATAGCCGCTTTGACGGGCGGTAACGTCATAACCGAGGAACTCGGCAGAGAACTTAAAGATGCCACCATGGACGACCTTGGTCACGCACGCCAGATAAAAGTAACCAAGGAGAACACGATAATAGTCGGCGGTGCAGGAAACAAGGACGACATTCACGCAAGAATTTCGCAGATAAAGGCGGCTATCGAGAATACGACCTCCGATTTTGACCGTGAAAAACTTCAGGAGCGTCTTGCAAAACTCTCCGGCGGTGTTGCCGTTATAAAAGTCGGCGCCGCAACGGAAACCGAAATGAAAGAAAAGAAACTCCGCATAGAAGACGCGCTCAACGCAACCCGTGCGGCAGTTGAGGAAGGTATCGTCGCAGGAGGCGGAACTGCTTATATCAACGTTATAGATAGAGTTGCCAAACTTGTTAACGATGTTGACGGCGACGAAAAGACCGGCGTCAAGATAGTTGTAAAGGCTCTTGAGGAGCCGCTCCGTCAGATTGCCGCAAACGCAGGCTTTGACGGCTCTGTAGTTGTCGACAAGGTAAAGAACAGTGGAAAGATCGGCTACGGTTTCGACGCTTACAACGAAGTTTACTGCGATATGATGGAGGCAGGTATCGTTGATCCTACCAAGGTAACGCGCAGTGCCCTTCAGAATGCGGCAAGCGTTGCATCGACAGTTCTTACCACCGAGGCAGTCGTTGCCGACAAGAAAGAGGAAAATCCCGCACCTGCTCCGCAACCCGGAATGGGCGGCGGAATGTATTGATTTTTAAAAATCAACGCTCACTTTTAATTGATAAATTGTCAAGCTAAGTGCAACAAGAATTAAGAAAAAGTTCAAACAAATCAA
>CAMETB010000089.1 GCA_945936265.1 uncultured Clostridia bacterium | reverse complement strand
AGGTTTCTTTTATGTCGTTTACTATTCTCTCAAAATCGCCCGTGGTTTTATCGGTTAAGTACATCTGGCGGGGGTTTGCTCTGCCCTCTTTCATAACTGCCGTTGCCTCAAACCATATTATGCCTGCCCCTCCTTTTGCAAAACGCATGTATCTACGTTTTGTCAGTTCGTCGGGAGAGCCGTCAAAGGTACCGTCGCACCCCTCCATCGCCTGATAGACTATTCTGTTATGCGCTATCTTTGTGCCGACCCTTACCTCGTCCGACAGGCAGGATATATCCTCGGAATATGGAAATGATGTGCCCGACTCCTCGCACATTTTAAGAAAAGCATCTTTGCTTTGCGGAACCTGATAAGCCATTTTTTCCTCCTTGAAAATATGTATAAATATGCCTATAAAAATATTATCATAATAAAAAACTTTTGTCAAGTAATAAAGGGTATTTCTCCTCTTGACAAAGGACTTTTTTTGTGCGAAAATATACTTACCGAAATATAAGGAGATACGATATGAAAGCGATATTTCTTGCAAACAACAAAGGAAACATAGATTACGTCTATCCGAAAAGCATTATAGACGGAATAAAAGAGCTTACGGATCTTGACGATAAAAACGTATATACACAGTACGATCTTACAGAGAACCCCGAAAAGTTCTCCGACGTGGAATACATATTCTCGACGTGGTCCATGCCCGGCGGAGCAGATGACGATTTTGCAAAATATTTTCCTAAGGCAAAAGCGCTTTTCTATGCAGCAGGAAGTGTTAAATATTTTGCGGACCAGTATCTTGACAAAGGTATTAAGTTGTTCAGTGCGTATGCCGCAAATGCGGTACCGGTTGCCGAGTTTACGCTTGCACAGATACTGCTTGCAAACAAGGGATATTACCGTGCAGTCCGTTCCGAACTTACCGACGGATATGAAAAAGCCTTGGAAATATCGAAGGCACACGTCGGAAATTACGGTGCGAAGGTCGGTATTATAGGCGTCGGTATGATAGGCAGAAAAGTTATTGAACTTCTCTCACCTTTTAAGGTTGATATTCTGGTTTATGACGCATTTTTAAGCGATGATGACGCAAAAGGAATGAACGTCAGAAAAGTATCGCTTGAAGAGTTGTTCTCGGAGTGTGACGTAATATCAAATCATCTTGCAAATGTGCCCGCAACCGTCGGAATCATAAGGGGCGAACTTTTCTCAATGATGAAACCGAACGCAACTTTTATAAATACCGGCAGAGGCGCGCAGGTTGACGAGGCAGGTATGCTCTCGGTTCTTGCAAAGCGTGAAGATATAAGCGCCGTACTTGACGTCACGATAGACGAACCGCCTGCCAATGGCAGCGATTTTTACAGGCTCAGAAACGTATTTCTTACTCCTCACATTGCCGGAAGTCAGGGGTGCGAGGTATCGAGGATGGCGGAATATATGCTTGATGAGTTCAGACGTCTTCTCTCAGGTGAGCCGACAAAATATGAGATAACCAAAGAAAAACTCGCAAAGATGGCTTAATAAAATTTTTGTCCCCGTTTTACCGTTTACCTGAAATGACAAAATGCATAAAATGTTACTGTAAGAAGTTTAACGCAAGGATTTTTGTCAATAATAAGGTTACAGAAAACAAAAGCGGGAGTGGTAAAAATTTGAATATAAGACGAGGAGATATATATTACGCGGATTTAAGTCCTGTCGTAGGCTCCGAGCAGGGAGGGTTAAGACCTGTGCTTATCGTGCAGAACGATGTAGGCAACCGATACAGTCCCACGGTCATAGCAGCGGCTATAACAAGCAGGCTTTCAAAAACCAAGCTGCCAACCCACATAGACGTATATGCCGATAAAGTTGGGCTTGCCAAAGATTCGGTTATACTGCTCGAGCAAATACGTACGATAGACAAACAAAGGCTCAAAGAAAAAATGGGGCATCTCGACGACGATATAATGAGCGAGGTAAACGAGGCGATAACAGTCAGTTTCGGTCTTAATACTCCTTATCAATATGCTCAGGGCACACAGGAAAATACTGTTCCTTATGAGTACCGGCAAGAAACCGTACCTTCAAGTGCCCCGGCGGCGGTAGCATCCGAGCAAACTCCGAGTCAGGCACCCGAAAGTCCGCCGTATTCTCAAAGTTACGTTGCAAGTGCAAACCAATCGCCCTCCGTATCCGTAACGGACCAAGGGGGAGCGACTTAAAAAAAGCGTTGCCCGAACATATCGGGTAACGCTTTTTTATTTGTTTCTTTTACTGTGCGCAGTCAACGATTATCGAAAAGTCCTTTGCTTTAAGAGAAGCGCCGCCGATAAGACCGCCGTCAACGTTCTCCTTTGCAAGAAGTTCTTTTGCATTCTGTGCGTTCATAGATCCGCCGTACTGAATGATTATCTCGTTAGCCGCTTTTTCACCGTAAAGCGCTTTTATCGTATTACGGATAACGCCGCAGGTTTCGTCTGCCTGCTCGGGCGTTGCGGTAAGTCCCGTTCCTATTGCCCATACAGGCTCGTATGCGATTACTACATTTTTGAGTTGTTCTGCAGTTACATCTTTAAGGTCAAGCTTCGTCTGCATAGCGACAACCTCGTCGGTAATGCCCGAAAGGCGCTGATCCTTAACCTCGCCGAGACAAAGAATAACCTTCATTCCTGCCGCAAGAGCCGCCTTTGTGCGAAGATTTACGGTTTCGTCCGTTTCTCCGAAGTACTGTCTTCTCTCGCTGTGACCGATTATAACATACTCAACGCCGCACTCGGTGAGCATTGACGCGGATATTTCACCCGTATATGCGCCCTTTTCGGCAAAATGTACGTTCTCGGCTCCTATTTTTATATTGCTTCCCTTTGCGGCTTCCTGTGCGGCGAAAATATCGACAAACGGAACGCAAAAGAGTATATCGCAATTATCCTTGCCCGCAACAAGAGGCTTTACCTCCTCGATAAGAGCCTTAGCCTGCGAAGGCGTCATATTCATTTTCCAGTTGCCTGCAATCAATTTTCTTCTCATTGTAAGACCCTCGCTTTATCAGTCCTTATCCATAAGGCAAGCGATGCCGGGGAGTTCAAGCCCTTCGAGAAATTCAAGAGAAGCTCCGCCTCCGGTTGAAATGTGAGTCATCTTATCCGCAAATCCGAGTTTTTCAACTGCTGCGGCAGAATCTCCGCCGCCGATTATCGAAATTGCTCCGCTGTTTGCAACTGACTCTGCAACCGCCTCGGTTCCTGCGGCGAAATTAGCCCACTCGGAAACGCCCATCGGTCCGTTCCATACTACCGTTCCTGCGCCCTGTATCGTCTTTGCGAAAAGTTCACGGGTAACGGGTCCTATGTCAAGTCCCATCCAGCCGTCCGGAATAGAGTCGGAGTAGATAACCATGTTTACGGTGTCCTCTTTGTACTCTCTGCCTATTACGTTGTCAACGGGGATAACAAAGTTAACGCCCTTTGCGCGTGCTTTTGCCATGGTTTCTTTTGCGACTTCAAGTTTATCTTCCTCGCAGATGGATGTTCCTACATTGTTGCCCATAGCCTTGAAGAAGGTATATGCCATACCGCCGCCGATTATAAGGGTGTCAACCTTTTCGATAAGGTTGTTTATAACGCCTATCTTATCAGATACCTTTGCTCCGCCGAGAATTGCGACGAAAGGACGGACGGGGTTCTCAAGGGCTTTTCCCATGATGCTGATTTCCTTCTGAATGAGGTAACCGCAAACGGCGGGAAGATATGCGGCAACTCCGGCAGTTGATGCGTGAGCGCGGTGAGCCGTGCCGAATGCATCGTTCACATAAACTTCAGCATATGAAGCAAGCTCCTTTGCAAATTCGGGATCGTTCTTTTCCTCTCTTGCATCGAAACGGATGTTTTCGAGAAGGACCGCCTCGCCCTCCTTGAGAACTGCAACCTTTGCTTTTGCGTCAGGTCCGATTATATCCTCGGCAAAGGTTACCTTGCCGCCGAGCAATTCGTTAAGTCTGTCTGCAACGGGTTTAAGGGTGAGTTTTTTCTTATCGTCAAGAGCCTTTTTAAGAAGATCTGCAGTTGCCTCTGCCTGCTTTTCGGCAGGAAGCTCCGCAACCTTTTTCTTTTCTTTCTTGGTAAGGCCGAACCCCTCGGTAAGAATATTGTGCGGCTTGCCCATATGAGAGCAGAGTATAACCTTTGCACCCTTGGAGAGCAGATACTTAATGGTGGGAAGTGCCTCCACTATTCTCTTGTCGCTCGTGATAACGCCGTCTTTGAGAGGAACGTTGAAGTCGCATCTTACAAGAACTTTCTTGCCCGCAACGTCAACATCTTCGATTGTTTTTTTGTTGTAAGTCATATTTTGACCTCCTGTATCTTTGAACATATTTTTTTACCATTGTTTAATATAGCATACTTTTTATATTTTATCAACAGTTTTTATCAAAAAACAAAATTTTTAAGCAAAAAGTAACCTATAACCACCGTACCGAGCGCTATTCTGTACCATCCGAATGACTCGAAACTGTGCTTTCTTACAAAATCCATAAGGAATTTTATCACAGCCACCGAAACGAGAAATGCGGTAAAAGTGCCGACAATAAGGACAATTATTTCTGTTGAGGTAAGCGCTGTGCCGACTTTAACCATATATTTGAGAGCCTTATAAGCGGACGCACCGAGCATGACGGGAATAGCCATAAAGAATGAAAACTCCGCGGCGGCAGTTCTTGAAACGCCGACAAGCGACGCGCCGAGAATGGTAGAGCCCGATCTTGACGTTCCCGGTATTATCGAAAGAACCTGAAAGCCTCCTATTTTAAGTGCCGTCGGATAGTCAATATCGTACACGTCCTCGTACTTTTTCGGCTTGTTCTTATTATGACGTTCGATAACTATAAATAAAATTCCGTAAACGACAAGTGCTATTGCGACAACTATATAGTTGTAAAAATGAGCCTGAAACCAATCGTCAAGCGGAAGCCCTATTATTGCCGCAGGCAAAACAGCGACGATAACTTTAAGCCAGAGCGTCCATGTCTTTTTCTTCATTTCGTCATCCTTTTTCCTTGAGAAAGGGTTTAACTTATCAAAGAAAAGTATTATTACGGCAAGGATAGAGCCGAACTGAATGACGACCTCGAAAAGTTCAAAAAAGGCGTCGCTTACATCAAGTCTTATAAACTCGTTTACGAGTATCATATGTCCCGTACTCGACACGGGGAGCCACTCGGTAATTCCCTGAACTATTCCTATGAAAATAGCCTTTAATATCTCCAAAAATGTTTCCATATGATAATCTTCTGCCTCTTTTCCGCAGAAAAAGCGCTACACTCCCTCTGCTTTTTTATTTTTGTGCGCCTGTGCGTCCGATTTTTGCTTATCTGTCCGAGGAGCGCAAAATGTCGCCCTTTTTAACGTCAGACGGGACTTTCATCTTAAATATCATAGACGGATGAGGAGCAGATTCTATCGACACTCCCTCCTCGTTTTTCATATCCGTAACGGAAAACGGCTCTCCGCATCTGCCCGGGGTGACAAGTTCAACCCGGTCACCTGTTGAAACCTTGTTTTTCTGCATAAAGGTTGCGTATCCGTCGCCGTCTTTTTCACCGATTGCTACACACAGGTAAGCCTTTTCTCTTAAATAACCGGGTTGTGAAACGGTATTTGCGTTATCCATAGGGTCGTCGAAATAAAAGCCTGTGGAATACTCCCTGTGGCTGACACTTTCAAGTTCTCTTAACCACTGCGCATTATATTTATATGAGGACGGGTCTTTAATATATTCGTCCATTGCCATTCTGTAAGTGTTTGCGCAGATTGCTGTATAATATGCGCTTTTCATACGTCCTTCTATCTTGAAGCTGTCTATGCCGCTCTCCATAAGCTCGGGGATATGCTCTATCATACACATATCCTTGGAGGACATAACGTACGAGCCCTCGGCGTATTCTTCAAGGTTAAGGTTATCATC
>CAMETB010000088.1 GCA_945936265.1 uncultured Clostridia bacterium | reverse complement strand
ATGCTTCGTCCGGGCGCCGTTACCTGTGAAATGCTTTCGTCGGTGTGCGAAAACGTAACGGTTGCGGATGCGGTCATAAATGAACTGAAAGATGGAGAAAAGCCTCTCTCTCCCGGTATGAAATACAAGCACTATGCGCCGAAGGCAAATCTTTATCTTGTAAACGATAAAAAAATTGATTTTATATCCCTGGCACTTGAAAAGCAAGAGAGCGAAAACTGTGCAATTATGTGTTTCGACGAAGAGATCCCGAAACTTGAAAATAAAAATCTTTTACCCGTCGGCAAAAAAGACGATATAAAGGAACAGACAAGGCGGTTATTCATTCTTCTTCGCAGGGCGGACGAGCTTAAAGTCGACACTATATACGCCCATCTTCCCTCCGTCGAGGACAAATCGCTTGCTATGTATAACAGAATGATACGCGCGTGTGCGCATCATGTTTTAGGAGGTGTGTGAATGGCAAAGATCAAAAAGGAAGTAAAGGAAAAGTATATTGAATCTGAGCCTGTGCGCCAACCGATAACGGAAACTATAGAAACAAACTATATGCCGTATGCGGTGAGCGTCATGGTTTCACGTGCGATACCCGAAATAGACGGCTTCAAGCCGGCACACAGAAAACTTCTTTATACAATGTATAAAATGGGGCTTATGACGGGTCACCGTACCAAGAGCGCAAATATCGTAGGCGAAACGATGAAACTCAATCCGCACGGCGATATGTCGATATACGAAACGATGGTAAGACTCACGAGAGGTAACGAGTCGCTTCTTCATCCGTTCATAGACTCCAAAGGGAGTTTCGGAAAGCAATATAGCCGCGATATGGCTTTCGCAGCATCAAGATACACCGAGGCAAAACTCGATCCGTTCTGCGCCGAAATATTTGCGGGAATAGATAAAAATGCCGTTGATATGGTAGATAACTACGACAGTACTATGAAAGAGCCGAGGTTGCTCCCCACCACTTTCCCGAACGTGCTCGTGTCGGCAAACCTCGGTATTGCCGTCGGACTTGCGTCATCAATATGCTCGTTCAATCTCGGCGAGGTGTGCGACGCTACGATAGCGATACTCCGTTCACCGAGGACGGACACGGAAAAACTCCTCGATATATTGAAAGCCCCCGATTTTCCGGGTGGCGGCTACGTCGTTTACGACAGGGAGCAGATGAGAAAGATTTATGAAACGGGAAAAGGCTCGGTAAAGCTCCGCGCAAAGTACGTTTACGATGAGGCGGAGAACTGCATAGAGATACTTGAAATACCGTACTCAACCTCGATAGAGGCGATACTCAAAGAGATCTCCGATATGTTTAAAGAGGGAAAACTCAAGGAGATAACCGACTTCCGCGACGAGATAGACTTAAAGGGCTTCAAACTTACGATAGATTTAAGAAAAGGTACAAATCCCGACACTCTTATGCAAAAACTGTTCAAGTTTACTCCTCTCGAAGACAGTTTTGCCTGCAACTTCAACGTCTTAATAGACGGGGCACCCAAGCAACTCGGAATAAAGGACATACTGACTGAGTGGATAAGATTCCGCACAAATTGCCTTACGAGAGAATTCAATTTCGAGCTTGAAAAGAAAAATACAAGACTCCATCTTCTGCTCGGCCTCGGCAAAATTCTTCTCGATATAGACAAAGCGGTCAAGATAGTAAGAGAAACCGAAAAGGACGAAGAGGTCGTGCCCAACCTTATGAAAGGCTTTGACATCGACAAGGATCAGGCTGAATATATAGCGGATATAAAACTCCGTTACCTGAACAGAGAATATATAATGAACCGTCTTGCCGCTATAGAGACTCTTAAAAAGGATATTGCCACCATAAAGGAAATTCTCGACGACGAAATCAAGATGAGAGCGTATATCATAAAGCAACTTATGGACATAAAGAAGAAATATGCCAAGCCGAGAAAAACGCTCATTATTCAGTCCGACGACGTCAAGGAGTTTGATAAAGAACTTCTTATCGAGGATTTTACGGCAAAGATATTCTTAACGAAGGACGGATATTTCAAAAAGATAACCCAACAGTCCTTAAGAGGAAACTCCGAGCATAAAATAAAGGAAGGGGACGAGTTACTATACGAACTTGAGGTAAGTAACAAGGACGAACTTATGTTCCTTACCAACAAGTGTCAGATGTATTTTGCCAAAGTATCCGATTTTGAACTTTCAAAGGCTTCGGAACTCGGAATTTACGTGCCGAAAAAGCTCAGATTCGACGAGGACGAGCGCCCGATTTTAATGAGGGTTAATCCGTCGTTTGATGAGAATCAGAACCTTATTTTCGTATTTGAAAACGGCAAAGCGGTAAGAGTGCCGATGAGCCAATATGCGACACAGGGTTCAAGAAAAAAGCTTAAAAAGGCATATTCGGATGTATCTCCGATAGTCAGCGCAATATATGAACAGAGCGACGACCCGATACTTATTATAAACTCGGAGTCCAAGGCAATTTTAATAAAGCCGTCGCTTATCCCGGTAAAGACTACGAGAACGTCGATAGGAACAACCGTGTTTGCAATGAACCTTAAAAAGAACCAGAAGATAACCGAGGTGTTAACCGATTATGAAGCAAGATACCCCGAGGCTCATTCAAGGTATCGCAAACTAAAAATTCCAGCAACGGGAGTGTTGACAATTGACAAGGATATATCATCGAAACAAATGAAAATAGGAGAAAAATAAAATGGGAAAGCAGACTCAGAAAAAGAAAGTAAAATTGAGAATGACGCAATTGCTCGCAATAATCCTTGCCGCACTTATGGTCGTCGGCGCAATAGCGACAATTATTGTGTATCTCACCCTTGCTTAAAAACGTAAGAGCATAAAATATGCGGGGAAGTGTCGCATTTTCACCTCCCCGCACGTTTTGCTTTTACCTTGCGTAAAATAATTTTGTAAAAATCGAAAAAAAGTCTTGACAAGTTGCCGCAGTTTTAGTATAATGGTTGAGCAAGGTTGAAAAGCCTTGAAAAATATATGCGAGAGTGGCGGAACTGGCAGACGCGCACGTTTGAGGGGCGTGTGGTTCATCCATACGGGTTCAAGTCCCGTTTCTCGCACCATAGCAGAGCAAGTTTTATATCACTTGCTCTGTTTTTTATTAAACACCGAACCGATTATCTTTCGGTAAATTTATTTTCAATTCGAAAATTAAAAAATCAAGTGTACTATTGACTATTAACCCCGGCTCATATATAATATAATAAACCGAACCGCATTAAAAATTTCTATCACGATTACGTCCATTAGAGATTGTCCGAGGGCGATGAGCCGTCAATGCAATGGTTTGCCGAAAGTTAATGCAAAAGCAACTATGCTAAAATCATAAAAAACAAATAAATAAGCTAAAGGGAATCATTATGAAAAAAATATATCTTATGTATCCAAAGGTTGTGGGATCTATCGCACCTGAAATTTACGGGCATTTTACCGAGCATTTGGGCAGCGTTATCTATGACGGCATATGGGTAGGCAAAGACTCCGACGTGCCGAATATAAAAGGCTTCAGAAAAGAAATTATAGAGAAGTTACGTGATATTAAAGCGCCTGTTGTGCGTTGGCCGGGCGGATGCTTTTCCGAAACTTATGACTGGCGTGACGGAATAGGCAAGGAGCGCCCCGTGCGCTATAACTGGTGGACAAGATGGGACGGACGCTTTGAGCCGAATGAAGTCGGCACGCACGAATTTATTGATTTTTGCGAGGCTGTTGGCGCAAAAGCTTATTTTGCCGCAAATCTTACAAGCGTTCAGCCACTACATATCCTTAATTGGATGGACTATTGCCTTTCCAAAAGGGGAACAACTACACTTGCTCTCGAACGTGATAAAAACGGACACCCCGAGCCATTTAACATACCGTTCTGGGGCGTCGGAAACGAGAACTGGGGCGGAGGAGGCAATATGATTCCGGAATTTTACGGAAATGAATTTCGTAGATTTTCGGAAATTATGTACAACGTATTTCCGAATACCGAGTTATTTGCCTGCGGTGAAAACGCGGACGATTTTTCATGGACCGACGGTCTTATGCGTACTCTTGTAAATTCGGAGCGTCATATTAAAGGATTTGCAATGCACTATTATTGCGGAAGCGCAGGAGACCCATTGAAATTCACCGACGAAGAATGGTATAAACAGCTTTCGCAGGCATCGGAAATAGAAAAAATCATTGTGCGGAACTGGAATATTATCTGCGGACACGGTATGCAGGATAGCGCAAAACTTGTAATTGACGAATGGGGCTGCTGGTACCCGGACGGCTCTGGACCGAGCAAGGGGCGCAACCTTTTTGAACAGCAAAGCACAATGCGTGATGCGGCGGTAACTGCTCTTACGCTCAATATATTCAATAATAATTGCGATAAAATACGCATGGCAAACGTTGCTCAACTCGTCAACTGTATTCATTCTCTTTTTCTTACCTCGGGAAAAGACTGCATAGTAACTCCCACGTATCACGTCTTTGATATGTACAAGGAGCACCAGGGCGCACAAGCAATAGAAACCTTTGTCACCGATAACGAAGATTTTAGTTCTTCTGTTTCCGTATCTGCCTCCGTCAAGGAAGGAAAGACGCTTGTCACAATAGCAAACCTTTCCTGCAATCAAGACTTTGAAATTTCACTCGAGAGCGTAGGAAACGATATGCCAGATACCGCCGAGGCATCAATTCTGTATTCGGACGATATGCACGCACATAATACTTTTGAATCTCCCGATACAGTCACCGTTTCACAAACAACCATAGATCCCAAAAAGCCCATCACCCTGCCGAAAACCGCAATTTTATCAATCCGACTATAAAAAACCGCAAGCCGACCGCTCGGCTTGCGATTTTTACTTTTGAGAGTGATAGATTTGCTTTAATTTTCCTGCCTTTTTTGCATACGGAGCCAGCTGAAAAATCCGTTCATATCGTTTATCAAAAAGACGATAAAGCAAACGATGACGGAAACGTACGATATATCGGTAATAGCCGCCATTATCCACATTATAATGAGGACAACGTCATTTACCGCATATGCAAGCGGGAAAAACACACTCCTGCGAAATGTCAGACAAACGGCAAAGAAGCTTGTACTGACTGACAATGTGCTCATAATCAGATTTGCGGTGTTAAACGCTTTAAGAATAAAGTAAAATGCGACCGTCATAAACAAAGTGAGAACGAATATGAAAATTATTTCTTTATTTTTAAGTCTGTTTACTCTAACCTCTACTTTACCCTTACTGTAAGGATTTTTAAGCCACGAGATAAGCGAAAACAGGCTCATAGGTGCGCTCATGCCGAGAAAAGTAATCATCTCTCCGTAATAGGCAAAGCCGAACGATATTATTCCGTAGAGAATACAGAATATAATGAGCAGAAAAGGCCCCATGGGATTGCCCTTTGCGTTGAAAATCAATGCGGTGGCACCGACTATAGAGGCGGCGAGAGTAAGATAACTTTCCCTATCGAATATGCAGAAAAAAACGGTTATAAACAGAACGGAGCAAAACCATAAAATAAGCTCTTTTTTTGAAAAATAATTAAGTAAATCCTTTAACTTTTTCATAACTTGCCGCCTTTTTGAGATATGCTTTTGAAAGTATATCACTTTTTCGTTTACAAGTCAAGTGCGAAATATGAAAACTTATATAAATAAACTCTTGAATATTTTTATAATTTATGATAAAATTATATGGAAACTGAAATATAAGGATTTGAAATGATCGAGAAAAATAATTTTGTAAGTCCGGATGAACTTGATATGCAAAAAAGCTATGCCGACAGAGTAAGAGAGATGATAGTCGGGCACGGTTTTTATGCGTTTGTATATACTCTCGGGTGCCAGCAGAACGAGGCGGACAGCGAGGTAATAAGAGGTATATTAAAAAGCCTCGGATACGAGATAACCTACGACGAGAACAAAGCCGATATAATAATAGTCAACACCTGCGCGGTAAGGGAGCACGCCGAAACGAGAGCGCTTTCGATTATCGGCAGATATAAGCACAATAAAATAAAAAACCCCGACCTTATAATAGGCGTTTGCGGATGTATGACCTCGCAGTCACACCGTATAGAACAACTTAAACACTCCTATCCGTACGTCGATTTCGTTTTCGGAACGGGTGCGGCCTACA
>CAMETB010000087.1 GCA_945936265.1 uncultured Clostridia bacterium | reverse complement strand
GTAGCACCCTTACCCTTTTTCCTCTTATAACAAGCGAGCATATAAATTATCAGAATTAAAAAATATAAAGGTACTGTCACAAACTCAATTTGTAGCAGTACCTTAAAATTTTAAGCGGACGGTAAATCCGGCAATGTCGTTCCGCTTTCGTATGGCGGGGGCAGGGGAAGTAATAGGTAAAAGTGAAGAGGTAAGAGGTAGGGCGGGTGGCTTGCTCCCGCCGTTTTTTAATTTTGTATGGCGTATTGTAAAAATCCGTATTACTCTTTATCTTTGAAAAGTGCGAGTGCCTCTTCTTTGGTATAGGAGTATTTTTTGTTGCAGAAGTGACATTCGAGCTCGATTTTTTCTTCTTTGCCTTCCTCTTTTTGCTCAAGAAAGATTTTTTCTATCTCCGGCTTTCCGAGGCTGATAAGCGCACGCTCCGTCCTTTTTCTCGAGCAGTCGCATTTATATTCAACTTCTATTTCGTCAAAAAGATCATATTCTATTCCGTTAAGGGCGATTTTTAATATTTCCTCGTTTGAGAGGCCTTCGGCAAACTTTGACGATATGTTGTTAAGGCTTTTTGCATTTTCTTCAAGCACAGATATGATGCTCTCGTCGGCAAAAGGCAATAACTGAACGAAAACGCCGCCCGATGCTTTGCAAGTTATGTCGGGATTTACAAGCACGCCGAGCGCGCAAAGGGTGGGCGTTTGCTCGCTTACGGCGAAATATTGCGCCACGTCCTCGGCAATTTCACCACTTACAAGCTCTATATTGCCGTTGTAGGGTACCTCGTCGCCAACGTCCTTTGAAACGCAGAGAATACCGCCCCCGACAATTCCCGAAACGTCAAGCTTTCCGTTCGGTTTGAGCGGAAGGTCCGCCAAGGGATTTGAAATATACCCCTTTACGTTGCCGTAATAGTCCGAGGTTGCAAGCGTTGTGCCCGCCATTCCGTTGCCCCTTATAGCAAGGGTCATGGTACACTCTTTTTCGGGAAGCATCGTTCCCATTACCGAGGCGGCGGTAAGAACTCTGCCGAGGAGAGCCGCGGCGGTCGGCGAGGTTTTGTGAATTTTTATCGCCTCGTTTACTATTTCCGTAGAATTTATAACGTAGGCTCTTGCGCTGCCGTCCTTTGTCATGGCACGCAGTATCTTTGAATATTTCTTTTCCATTACTTTATATCTCCTTAAAAGTGCGCAAAGATGAGCACTTTTTTATTATTCTTTTATCGCACGGGCAGTAAAATACCACTTTTCATCGTTTTCGTCTGATGCTTTTCCGTCAAAATTGCCCGATACGTGTATGATTTCAAACCCAGAATCCGAAAGTGCCTTTTTTATCTGCCTCATGGAATAGCAACGCTGGGTCTGAATTTCGTCACGCCTTTTGTAAATATCGCCGTGCGTTTTTGAAAAGACGCTTAAGTAAAAGTGGCAAAGACGCGATTTTTCATCGTACTCGTTCTGCCACGCGCAAAGGTCGTTTTCGTCCTCTAAAATATAGTCGTTTTCACCGTAGATATTTTTGTATCTGTAAGGCGTATTTATATCAAAAACAAACACTCCGTCCGGTATTAAGTAGTTGTGAACGAGCGAGAAGCACTTTTTAAGGTCGCCCGCACCGACAAGATAATTTAACGAATCGAGGGTGCAGACGCAGGCGTCAACCGTGCCGTAAAGCTCAAAGGAGCGCATATCCTGGCAAAGCCAGAGTATATCGGAAATATCTTTTTCTACGCATATATTTCTTGCAACCGAGAGCATTTCCTCACTTATGTCGACTCCCGTCATATCATAGCCGAGTTCTCTCAGAAGGAACGTCACCTTGCCCGTTCCGCAACCGAGGTCGAGAACGAGAGAGGATTTGACTTTTTCATTTGATTGTATTTCCTTTGCAAGAAATTGTGCGAGATCTTTATAATCATACCCGGAATTCAGCGAGTCATAAACTGACGCTATATTGCGATACTGATTTTTACTCATTTTGCACCTCCCGCCGTATTGTCTTTATAGATTATACATTATCCGTGGAGAAATGTAAAGACAAAACTAAATTTTCGGGCAGTCTTATTTTATAAAATCACACAGAGCGTCAATATCACCGGCACCCATTACAACCACACAGTCCGCGTCGGACTTTTTTATGTAGTCGCAAACAGATGTGTAGTCTGACATAAAAATTCCGCCGCAGTCACCCGCAAAGCCCTCGTCGGTTATCGGATAGACGTTTTTCTCCCTTGCCGCATATATCGGATATACTATAAGATATGCGCACTTGCCAAAGGAACGGCAAAAATCGTTATACAATGCATATGTTCTCGAATAAGTGTGCGACTGAAATACGCACAGTATTTTCTTAAAGCCCATTTCACAAAGCGAGTCAATGGAGGCTCTTATTTCTGCCGGGTGGTGCGCATAATCTTCAAAAAGATACGCCCCGGTGTCTGTAATTCTTAAAAATTCCATTCTTCTGCGGCTCCCCTCAAATGAGGAAAGCGCCTCGGCGACAATATGCGGCTCTATGCCGTTTTCACACGATACGGCAAAGCTACAGAGCGCATTGTAAATATTGTGGAGCCCCGATTGCGGAAGGGAACACCTTGCGAGAAATTTTTCCCTCTTATAAACCTCAAATTCGGAGTGCGGCTTTATGATATTTTGTAAATTTTTATCGGGGGAGTGTATGATTTTTGCTCTGTATTCGTTTTTCTCACCCATACCGAAGGTTATTATTTTTTTGTGTTTTAACAAAAGAAAGTTCGGGTTATCGCCGTTTATAAACACTCTGTCGGCTTTTTCTGCGTATTTTTGAAATGAGGATATTATTTGTTCCATTGATTTGAAATAGTCGGGGTGGTCAAAGTCAATATTTGTTATAACGGCGTCGGTCGGCAACATATTAAGAAATGAATCTTCATATTCGCACGCCTCGAATATGAAAAAGTCTTTTTTGCCGAATTTGTAGGCGGAGGAGGTTTCCTGCATTTCTGCTCCGCAAAAAACGGTAGGATCCTTTGACGCATATCCGAAAACGTGGGAGAGCATTGCACACGTGGTGCTTTTTCCGTGCATACCTGCAACACCTATTCTCGCTTTGTAATCCGTCATTATACATCCGAGAAAATCGGCGCGCGATACGGTCGGAATACCGAGCGATACGGCTTTGCGGTATTCAAAATTGTCCTCTCCGATAGCGCCCGTATAGACGACCAGATCCATTCCTATTACGCTGTCGGGGCTTGAACAGTATCTTATTTCAGACACTGTCTCAAGTTTTTCACATATTTTTGAGCGCACCCTGTCGTATCCGAAGACCTCTTTGCCGCAAAAAACACAATATTCGGCAAGAGAGCTCATACTGATGCCGCCTATGCCTATGAAAAAAATCTTTTTTGCTTTCCTGAAAATATCGTAAAGGACAGTTTTGTCAAAATGCGTATTCGGGCAAGACATACAAAAACCTCCAAAAAACAATGATTTTGTCTATATTTTCACACAATATCCCACTTGATTTCACTGAAATATTTCACCTTGTACTCAAACAGTTCACAAATTGTTGCTATAATTGAATTATCAAAGAAATACAAAACGACGGAGGACCACAAAATGGTTATTACAGACATCAAAATCAGAAAATTTTTCAATGACGGACCGATGAAGGCGGTTGTATCGGTAACTTTTGACGGGGCACTTGCCGTCCACGATATAAAGGTTATCAATGCAAGAGACAAATACTTTATTGTAATGCCAAGCCGTAAAAATCCCGACGGAACGTACAGGGATATAGTTCATCCGATAAACTCCGAGTTCAGAGCGGAGCTTGAAGGAGCCGTTATCAAGGCTTATTTTGACGGTCTTGAAGAGGCAAAACTTGCCGAGAACGAAAAGGAAAACTTCGATACCGCAGAGGTATAAAAATTCGTACGGCGATTGATTTTCCGTATAATCAATATCAAAAACGATGCCCACGGCGTCGTTTTTCTTTTATTTCAGAATTATGACGGTTATGTTTTCCGAAATGTGTTGACAGTCGGGAACAAAGTTGTTATAATAATGTAGAATGATTTACAATTACATAATATGATCGAAATTCGAAATTGCGAGGACTTTGTATGAGCAATATAAAAAAGCCGAGGGGAACCATTGACATTTTCCCCGACGAGATGGGTTTTATAAAGAGAATAGAGAGCACGGCGAGGGACACGGCGGAACTTTACGGCTTCGGTGAAATAAGAACACCTACTTTTGAAGATCTCTCCCTTTTCAAGAGAGGGGTGGGCGAGGTAACTGACGTTGTACAGAAAGAGATGTACACCTTCGAGGATAAAGAGGGCAGAGTGTTTGCACTGCGCCCGGAGGGTACGGCATCGGTCGTGCGCGCAATAGTGGAAAACGGCAAGACATCCGATGCCATGCCGCTTAAGTACTACTATCTTATAAACTGTTTCAGATATGAAAAGCCGCAGGCAGGCAGGAGCCGTGAATTTTTCCAGTTCGGCACGGAGATGTTCGGCACAAAGGACTCCTCTGCCGACGCGACGGTAATTTCTCTTGCCGATATGATAATCAGGCGCCTCGGTATAAAGAATGTAAAACTCCACATAAACTCAATAGGCTGTAAGGAGTGCCGCCCGCTTTACAGACAGGCGCTCACCGATTATTTCGGGTCGCACGAGAGCGAACTTTGCGATACCTGCAGGGAAAGGCTTAAGACCAATCCATTGAGAATACTCGATTGCAAAAATCCCGAATGCGCAAAAATAGCAAAAGATGCACCGAATACGGTTGATTATCTTTGCGATGAGTGCAAAGATCATTTTGCCGATCTTCAGGAGTACTTAAAGGCTCAGGGAACGGAGTATGAGATCGACACGAGAATAGTAAGAGGTCTTGATTACTATACCAAAACCGTATTTGAATTTATATGCGAGGGTATAGGGGCGCAAAGCACGGTGTGCGGGGGCGGAAGATATGACGGCCTTATGGAAGAACTCGGCGGCCCGTCACTGCCCGGAATAGGCTTTGCCATGGGAATAACGAGACTTATACTTGCAATGAAAGAAAACGGCGCATTGCCATACGATGCGAAAAAACCTCTTCTTTATATAGCTTCTATGGGAAAAGCGGCTACCGCAAAAGCGCTTTCGCTCGTTTTGTCGCTACGAAACAGAGGAATTTACGCGGAGTGCGATATATGCGCAAGGAGCCTCAAAGCCCAGATGAAGTATGCGGACAAACTCGGCGCAGCTTATACGCTTATAATAGGGGATAACGAACTTGTGACGGGAAAAGCACAGCTTAAAAATATGCAGAACAGCACACAGAAAGAAATAGACATAAACGGCATATACGAATCGCTCTCAAAAGAGCCTACAATGCTGTAAAGGGGTTATTATGGACAGACTTACAAAAGAGGACAGACGTACAGACTACTGCGGGGAGATATGCAGAGAAAAACTCGGAAAAAGAGTATGCGTGTGCGGATGGGTACAAAAGCAAAGAGACCTCGGAAGCCTTATATTCATAGATCTGAGGGACAGAACGGGTATAGTTCAGCTTGCATTTGACGAGAATACGGACAAAGCAGTATTTGACTCGGCGTTTAAGACGAGGAGCGAGTACGTGGTAGTTGCAAAGGGAACGGTAAGAGAGCGTTCTTCCGTCAACAGTCAGATAAAAAACGGCGACGTTGAAATAGAGGTTGACGAATACAAAATAATAAGCGCCGCGCAGACGACGCCGTTTGAAATATCAGACGCAGTGAATGTAAAAGACGAACTCCGCCTGAAATACCGTTATCTTGATTTGCGTCGCCCGACGCTTACGAAAAATATTCTTATGCGTCACGAAATAGCAAGGGTAACGAGAGAATATTACTATGAGAACGGTTTTATCGAGATAGAAACCCCTATGCTTATAAAGTCTACTCCGGAGGGGGCAAGGGATTATCTTGTTCCGTCGAGAATACGCAAGGGTAGTTTTTACGCTCTCCCGCAGTCGCCCCAACTTTACAAGCAGCTTCTGATGATAGCTGGTTATGACAGGTATATACAACTTGCCCGTTGCTTCAGGGACGAGGATCTGCGCGCTGATCGTCAGCCCGAATTTACACAGATAGACCTCGAGATGTCCTTTGTAAACCAGGACGATATTATGAATATGAACGAGGGGTATGTCGTCCGCCTTTTCAAAGAAATTCTCGGAGTTGAGATAAAGCAACCGATACCTCGTCTTACCTACAAGGACGCTATGGAGCGTT
>CAMETB010000086.1 GCA_945936265.1 uncultured Clostridia bacterium | reverse complement strand
TATAAACAAGATAAAGAAAGCCGATCTTCGTCGCTCTCTCGGTATAGTCTTACAGGATGTTAATCTGTTTACAGGCACGGTTATGGACAATATCCGTTACGGTAAACTTGACGCAACCGACGAGGAGTGTATTGCGGCGGCAAAAAGAGCGAACGCTCACTCGTTTATATCAATGCTCCCCGACGGATATAACACTGTGTTAACAGGGAACGGCAGCGGTCTTTCGCAAGGTCAGAGGCAACTTATATCAATAGCGCGCGCGGCTGTTGCAGACCCGCCCGTCATGATACTCGACGAGGCCACCTCCTCGATAGATACGAGAACCGAGGCGATAGTTCAGGCGGGTATGGACTCGCTTATGCAGGGAAGGACGGTATTCGTAATAGCACACCGCCTCTCTACCATAAAGAACTCCGATGTCATTATGGTGCTCGATCACGGAGTTATTATTGAACGAGGTTCGCATGAAGACTTAATAGCCCAGAAAGGCAAATATTATCAACTCTACACGGGCGCATTTGAGCTTGAATAAGATCGGGGCTGCCACACGGGAACCCCAAAAATATAGCGGGACGGTCAATACCGTCCCGCTTACGAATTAAACGGCAAACAAAACGGCGGGAGCAAGCCCCCGCCCTACGTGTTAAAAAATTAACGCATCTTTGCTAAATACGCCTATCCCCTTAAAACTTATGACTGCCACAAAATTGCGGCAGTCATTTTTTATATTCTCTTTTCCTCTATGACAAGAGGGCGTCGGGTGACTTTTGCTTTTATCGCAAGGATATATTCTCCGATAATTGAGAGAAAGATGTATCCTATCGAGGAGAAAATACCGACGGTGCAAAAAAGCAGAGGAATTATCATTTTGAGTGCGGCAAATACAATAAATGATATAATCGAGATGACAAAAAGTATTATACCTAAAATCATAAACGCTCTTATCGGGACTTTGGTATATGAGGTAAACGACAGCATGGCGGCGTCGTAAAGAGTGGTTATATTGTTACTGCTCTTGCCTGCCCTGCGCCTCGGCTGTGTGTACTCTATCGTTGTGATATTATAGCCAAGCTCGCAGACGAGCGATCTTATAAACGGCTCCGGCTCATCAAGCTCTCTTAAAATATCGACAAACGAACGGTCGTAAATCCCGAAGCCCGTAAAGTGTTCTATTACCGACACGCTTGCAAATTTTTTGAAGATTTTATAGTAAACGCTTCTTAAAAATCTTACAAAGAAATTTTCCTTGCTTCTGGTCTTTACTCCGCATACTATTTTATATCCCTCCTCCCATTTTGCAACGAATGAGGAAATAAGTTCGGGAGGATCCTGAAAATCGGCGCAGATTGTCATTGTGGCATCTGCGTCGCTTTTTATTATTGCGTTGAACGGAGAGACAAACTGACCGTAATTTTTTGCGTTGAATATTGCGTGGACGTGGAAATCTTCCTTTGCTATATCTTCTATTATGGCTCTTGTGCCATCTGTAGAGCGGTTATCCGCAAAAAGTATCTCGTAATCGTAGTTTGTGAGCCTTGTTTCAAACTCTCTTTTTACGGCTTCATATATTGCCCTTGCGTTTTCCTTCTCATTATAGGTAGGTATAACGACGCATATCTTTTTCATTCGTTCTCCTTTATAAAGCCGATACATTTTTTAATGCCGGTGTCAAAATCGACTGTGGGATTAAACCCGGTATCACGGCAAAGTTCATCAATATCGGCACAAAGATAAAACGGCTCCGTCGCTTTGCGCTCTCTTGCCCCGAAATGTATCCCTTTGCCGCCCGTCAGTTCCCTTATTTTAAGAACATAATTTTTAAGAGTATCGCTCTTCCCCGAGCCTATCGGGTAACTCTTTTTATCTATTCCGTTTCTGGCAATGCAATATACCGCCCGTGCGGCGTCGTCGCAGTAGATATAATCCCATATCTGCGTACAGTCGGTAACAAACGGCACTCCTCCCGAGAGAAATGTTTTTATAAGATAAGGTATAAAATTACGTTCCCTGTCATACTCGCCGTATACGCTTAAAAAACGCACCCAATTTATGCGCATACCGTACTTTTCACAAAGATTTTCACTCATTTTACCCGCGCAGTATTTTGCTATACCGTAAGCACTTATTGGGTCTACGGGGGTGTGGGGAGTGAGTTTTTCGTTTTTAAGACCGTACTCCGCCTGAGAGCCTGCGCCTATAAATATCTTGCAATTCATTCTTGCGGCTAGTTCCACGGCGTCTTGCGTATAGGATATATTTTCAATTTGCACTCTTATATTGTCCCTTTCTTCTCCGCCTGTCGAGAGCCAAGCAAGGTGTATGAAGACGTCACCCTTGTCGTTTGTTGAAAAATAGCGATAATCTCTTATATCGCATTCTCTTATTTTTATATTTCCGTTTTCTTTTACAAAATCGTGTATTTTTTCGCCCGGCTTTACAAGGGCAATTATTTTATCCCCTTCGGGAAGCGTTCTCAAAAGAGCGTAACCTATCATACAGGAAAAACCGCTTATCACGTAAACCATTTGCAAATCTCCATATTCTCTTTGAGTTCCTCTCTCGGAAGGAACGGAAACATATCCTCAAGTGGAGGAGATATTATCGTTCCGTCCTCGAGTTGCTTTGAAGACGATTTAGGCTCAAAATTCTGATTTTCTCCGACAAAAACCTCAAAAATAAGTCTTCCCCGTGTCGATAAAGCCGCTTCAAGACTGTCTTTCAGTTCTTCGTTTGAGTGGCACGAAAAATATTTATATCCGTAAGCGTCCGCTATTTTCGATAGGTCGGGAAAAGTCAGATCACCGCTCCCCGGTCCTATGCCGACAAGTTTCTTTTCGGGATAAAAATTTCTTTGTGTCTGCCGTATGGAATGATACCCGCCGTTGTTTATTACGAAAATCTTAATCGGCAAGTCGTTTGTAATTATAGTCTGCAGTTCCTGTATATTCATCTGCAAACTTCCTTCGCCCGTTATGCATATAATTTCATCTTTGCTTGCAATGTATGCGCCGATTGATGCAGGCAGGTCGTAACCCATACTTGCAACCGCCGAATTTATTATAAATCTCTCGCCTTTTTTTATATTGAACGCATGAGATCCTACAACGCAGGCGCTGCCGTTTCCAACTACCGTTATGCTGTTTTCCTTTAGCATTTTGCTTATTGTATCTATAAAGGCATAGACGTTTGTTTTATCGGTATCTTCATAGTGCTTTTTTTGAGTTACCTTGTATTTTTCAACCCAATTTCGACACACGGTGCGCCATTTTTCAAAATCGGGCAAATGATACTCGCCTGCGCATTCGAGAATTTTTTCAAAAAAATCCTTTGCGTCGGCGTTGATTTTCTTATCAACATGCAAGGTCGGCTTATCCATCTCCGCCTTGTCGGCATCTACCATTATGATTTTTGCGCCCCTTGCCCACGTTTTATAATTGTAGCCTACCTGTCTTATTGAGAGCCTGTTGCCTACCGCTATTACAAGATCGGCATTCTGAACGGCAAAATTGCCTGCCCTGTCGCCCATAATACCTGCTCTGCCCGCGTAAAGTTCGTTATTGTTTGGCAAAAGATCAATGCTGTTCCAACCGAGAACAACCGGTATTTTAAGTTTTTCTGCCGCTTTTATAAACTCATCATATCCGCCCGAAAGGCGCACACCGTTACCCGCATACAAAACGGGGCGCCGGCTTTTTGCTATTTCCTCACATACGTACTCCGCCATATAGGTTGACGTAGAGTTTAAGTGCGGAGTGTGAGTGTATTCGACGAGTGCGTCGGTTTCTATAATTGCGGACTGAAAATCAAGAGGTATGTCTATCCAGGAGGGTCCGCACCTTGCCTCCGTTGCCAGGTGATACGCCTTTTCAAGTTCAAAGCGTATATCCGACGGATTTTCAGTCATCACTGCATATTTCGTCATATGGGCGGCGCATTTTGTTATATCGAACTCCTGATCTCCTGCGGCACGCACACCACAGTTCATTTTTCTCGACGTCGTTTCGTACTTGACTTGCCCCGATATTACAAGCATCGGAACGGAATCAAGATAAGCGCACAAAACGCCCGTTAAGGCGTTTGTCCCACCCGGGCCTGTCGTTACGAGAACGCAGGCAGGCTTATTATATATCCTTGCGTATGCCTCGGCGGCAATGGCACAGGACTGTTCGTGATGCATATAAGTAACTCTCAGACGGCTGTCATGGCAGATGGCGTCGTCAAGATGCATTGCTCCTCCGCCGGTTACGCAAAACACATCCGTTATGCCCACTTTGACTAAAAAATCAGACACATAGTCCGCTAAACGCATCTTCATTTGATGTTTTCTCCGTTCTCTTTGCTTTTTTCTTTCTTCTTGGGAAAATTGCCGAACGAATAAAAATTATGCCCCACATAACTTATAACCGTCGTAAATACAAGGCTTATAAGCCCCGCGATATATGCGCTCATACCCGCTTTATCTATCATAAGGTATTGCAAAAGCAGTGATATAAGATAGCTGACAACATAGACGGACACAAAGCGCAAAGCCTCCTTAAAGGAACGCGCGGTTTTGCCAAAAGTAAAATATTTGTTCCATACGTAACTGTGCGCCACTCCGATAAGTGTCGAGAGCGTCTGGGCAACGATATAATGCCACCCGAAAAATATGAAGAGCGCATAAAGTCCGTATCCGACCGCGGTATTCAAGACACCCACAAACAAAAATCTTATTTTTTTATCTTTATAAAGGTTTTTTATTTTATCGTTTAAGCGCATCTATTATCGTTTCTCCGATTTTATCGAGTTTTTCTTTATCAAGTCCCGGATATACGCCTACCCAGAAGGTATCATTCATTATTTTATCGCTCTCGGTAAGTTCTCCGACAACGCGGTACAAATCGGTTTTTCTTATAGGATCAAAGCAGGGGTGAGATATAATATTTCCCGCAAAAAGCGACCTTGTCTGTATTCCGTTTCCTTCAAGGTAAGATACGACTTTATTCTTCTCCCCCCCATCTTTCAAAGTTACAACAAATCCGAACCAGGACGGCTTTGCCTCACAAAGATGCTCGGGCAAAATTATTTTATACGACACTCTCTCAAGCATTTCTTTAAGATATTTATGATTTTCACGCCTTTTCTCAACAAACTCCGGCAGTTTATCAAGTTGTGAAACGCCTATGGCGGCTTGAAGATCGGTTGCTTTAAGATTGTAGCCGAAGCGGGAATATACGTATTTATGGTCATACCCCTCGGGCAAAAACTCCCACTTTTTATCAAAGCGGTGTCCGCAGGAGTTGTCCCTGCCGCTCGGGCATGCACAGTCTCTGCCCCAATCACGCAGGGAGCGTATTATTTTTTGAAGTTCGGGATTGCTTGTACAGACTGCTCCGCCCTCACCCGTCGTTATATGATGTGCCGGATAAAAGCTGTTTGTTGATATATCTCCGACACTTCCCGTCATTTTCCATTCTCCGTCGATATAGTACTGCGCGCCAAGTGCGTCGCAGTTATCCTCTATGAGCCACAATCCGTTTTGCCTGCAAAAGTCCTTTACCGCCTGAAGATTAAACGGATTTCCGAGCGTGTGCGCTATCATTACCGCCTTTGTTTTGCTTGATAACGCCGCATCAAGCATATCTGTATTTATGTTATATTCAGGTATTGTGACATCGACGAAAACCGGTATTGCACCGTACTGTATTATAGGGGATATGGTAGTTGGAAAAGAACAGGCTACGGTTATAACCTCGTCACCCCTTTTTATCCTTCTGTCACCGAGTTCATAAGAGGTAAGGGCTGAAAACGCAAGCAAATCGGCGCTTGAGCCCGAATTTACGAAATTTGCGTATTTTACTCCTATCGTACTTGCAAGTTTGCTTTCAAATTCCGCTGTATATCTGCCTTCGGTGAGCCAGAATTCAAGTGAGGCATCAACAAGATTGCAAAGTTCCTTTTCATCAAAAACACGCCCGGCGTATCTGATTTTTTCATCCTCTTTACTCTCTTTTACTTTTTCTTTTGCATACTCTTTTGTAAGTTCGAGTATCCGTTCTTTTAATCTGCTTTCCATTTTACAAACTCCAACCAAGCGAACAAATGTATTCTTTTATCTCTTTTTCCATAATTAAAGACACATCCTCGCCATTTTTATATGCTTTGGTCCATTCTACGACATAGTCTATGGCTTTCTTTATCCCTATCTTTTCATACCAACCTATAATGTTTCTCACCCTTGAAGTATCAAGTTTCAATATATGGCTCTCCTTCGGGAAAACTCCGTCTGCCACTCTCCAGTTGCCGTCGCCCCACGCGTTGATAAACA
>CAMETB010000085.1 GCA_945936265.1 uncultured Clostridia bacterium | reverse complement strand
TATTCCGAGATTTGAAGGAGATCCGTTTGTCAGGTGGGTTATCTCCGGAACAGATACCGAATTTACAGACGGTATATATACAACAGATGATGACATTTTGCTGACTGCCATATGGAAATCAGATGTTGATCCCGAAAGCGACTGGACGGCACGTTTTTGACCATAAGGTTTGAAACAAATATAATCAACAATACATTAAGATCTGTTGTGGCATATCTGAAAAATATGATAAAATAAACGGTAAGTATAAATTTGGTTATGAAAATAGTAGCAGTCGAAAATTATGAAGAGATGAGTAAAAAGTGTGCAGATATAATAGTGGAAACAATAAAGAAAAATCCGCACGCAACGCTCGGATTGACGACTGGTGCGACGGCTCCGGGCATTTACAAAAAACTCATAGAAAAGAATAAAAGTAAAGAAATAAGCTTTAAGGATGTCAGGACGATAAATCTCGATGAATATGTGGGACTGAATAAAAATAACAGACACAGTTGCGGGTATTTTATGAATACAGAGTTGTTCTACCGTGTCGATATAAATGGGGGAAACATTATTTTTTTGCGTGGCATATCGGAAGATATGCATGCGGAATGCAAAAGATACGACGAACTTCTTGATAAATATCCGAGGGATATACAACTTCTCGAAATAGGAAATGACGGAAGCATAGGATTTAACGATCCCGGGACTCCTTTTGGTATAAGGACGCATATAGCGGAACTTTCGATAAGCGTAATATTTAATAAAGCACGCCTCTTCGGAAAGATAGAGGACGTACCGGTAAGAGCCATTACCGTGGGTATTCCGGACATAATGAAGGCGAAAAGCATACTGCTTATCGCCAACGGAACAAACAAAGCGGAGGCATTGCGTGCGATGATAAAAGGGGAGATAAACGAAAGCTGCCCTGCAAGTATTCTGCAGAAACACATAAATGTCACCGTAATAGCGGATAGAGAAGCACTGAGTTTGCTTTGAAACGAATAAAAGTTTTTGTTTGCAAATGCGCCGTAATGTGTTAAAATAATTATACAGAGACAATAAGTTACGGAGGGAATATGTCTGAGATCGAATTGAAAGATGTGAGTGTGCTGTACAACAGCAAGAGGGGAGAGACTGTTGCTCTCAACCGTTTCAGCGCGACTTTTCACGATGGAATGAACGTCATAGTGGGATATTCGGGTTGCGGCAAGACAACACTTTTAAAATGCATACTCGGTCTTATAGGTTATGACGGCAAAATTTTTTTTAACGGTAATGATCTTGCCGATATTCCTGTAAAGGACAGGAGATTTTCGTTCGTGTCACAGGAATATGCACTTTTTCCGCACAGCACGGTATTCGACAATATTGCCTTTCCTCTCAAAACAATGGGTGCCGGGCGAAAAGAAATTATAGAAAGAGTAAGGCAGGTTGCGGAAATTACGGATCTTACGCCATGCCTTTCAAAAAATCCGAAGCACATATCGGGAGGTCAACAACAGAGAACGGCAGTGGCAAGAGCGCTTGTAAAGCGTCCGTCCGTTTGTCTTATGGACGAGCCGTTTTCAAATACCGATGAGATTGCCCGTGCAAAAATGCGCAGATGGATTAAGGACTTGTTCAGAAAAGAGGGCTGTATGGCGATTTACGTCACGCACGATTTCAGAGAGGCACTTGCTCTGGCGGACACTTTGTATGTTATGGACGACGGAAAATTGTCAGTAAGCGGTACTCCCGATGAAATATTCAATTCAGAAAACGAAGTCGTAAGAAATCTGAAATCAGGCACATTTTATTGATGTAAATACTCAAACAAAGAGGCTTATGATAGTATGAATGATCTCTATTCTTACCACGAATCAGAACATCTGAGATTAAAGAAGAAAAAATATGTGGCAACAAGTGTCGGTATCTTTATTGCTGCCCTGGCTGTGAGCATAGTGCTTTGCTTTTTCGTGACCGCTGGCAACGCAACGCTTTTGCAAGTTATTAACATAATATTATGTTCGCTCGGCGGATGCACATCTCTTTTCCTCCTTTTCAATACCATACTTCCTTTGCAAAACCGTCAAAGGTATGTAAGTCAGGTTATTGGCGGGAAGAAGAAAAGCATATGCGGTGTCGTTACGAAAATCGGCGGATTGATTACGGTATCGAAAAATATATCAGCTTATGAAATAACAGTTAAGACGGATGACGAAACGGAGATTCTGCTTTATTGGGACAAAGAAAAGGAAATTCCCGATATTGTCGGCAAAAACGTATCGTTTGAAACCGTACAAAATACGGTTTTCGGATACGAGGTGGAAAAATGAAAACTTTTTTCATAAAAATCAGGAAAAATATCTGGGCGTATCTTATCTGCATTTTTGCTTTTATTATCATATGGAGCAGTGTGTTTGGGTTTCTTACCCGAATTTCTCCTCAGGAAAAGGTAAGCGTGTTTATAGGAAGCTATTCACAGAGCTTTGAAAAAGCACAGGAACTTCAAAAAAGCCGACCGGAGTATCTGAAAACCGTTGAGATCAACGCCAGAGTACTCAACTCTATGTACTTTGACGTGTATCTGAGCATGTTCGGTTACAGCCGTGCCGATATTATGATTTTACCCGAAAGTCTGGCAACCCGGGAAAACTGTGAGTTGTATTTTGCCGAAATATCTGACGCATATCTCGGTCAATTTGAAAACCTCGGCTTGTGCGAGTATGACGGCAAAGCTTACGGACTTAAGATACACGACAAAGAGACGCAAAGCAGTCTTATTTCGTGCATAAATTACGGAGAAGGGGACAAGGAAGAGAATTACTATCTGTTTTTTGGCAAAAATTCGCTTCATATAAGCGGCCTTACGGAAGCAGATAAGAAAAATGAATGGGACGGCGCAATAAAGATAGCGCAAAAATTGCTTGAATTATGAGAAAAATGAAAAGTTCTAAGGAAGATTTTACAGAGCAGGACTTGCCATCAACGAGGAGGCAGGTTTTTGCCGATTGCTATAAGGAACAGTTTACGGTAATTTTACGCCTTGGCTTCTTATGCCTTGCGCTTTTTTTGCCTGCGGTTCTCGTTGTCATAATGAAAGACAATTTCATAATAGGGGCGACGGCTGATCTTGCCGAGATAACCAAAGAAACACTATCTCCCATACATTATGCCGCCAGATTAAAGTATGGTTTTATGTCCGTACTTGCGTTTACTCTGTTTTTTACATTCTTTTCGGGTGCTATGCGTATAATACGCCAACTTGTATGGCGTGAGCCGATTTTTTGGAAAGAGGATTTCTGGAACGGAATAAGAAATGATTCCGGCAGATTTGCGCTCATATCGTTTTTGACTGCGACGATAAATTATCTCATCGGCTTGCTTGACGGTTCCGGAGTTACGTATATCCTTTACGGTATATATGCAGGACTGATTTTGCCGGTTATGATATGGTCGCTTCTGCAAACGGTGTACTACAAAGTCGGATTTTTTATGAGCATACGAAACGGCGTTTTGTATTATCTTAAAACACTTCCCTCCACATTGCTTATTATTCTTGTCACAGCATTTCCGTTCTGGATTGTCATCGAACTTATACCGCTTATGCTTGTGAAATATATTGTTCTGTTTGTTCTGGCACTGTTTTATATCGTTCCCATCACTATGGTATGGCTGCTTTTCGCCTGCCGACATTTTGATGAATTTTTAAACAAAGAGCAGTACCCGTCTGTCTATCGGAGGGGCTTACGCCCTCAGGCCGAGGCAAAAGAACAGGGCAAAAGAAACTAATGCTTGCAGAAAAAATTTGATCGAGCAAAATAAACAGAAAATAAATACGAAAGTTGAGATTTAGAAATGAACGAAAGAATTTTACCCGCATATCCGCTCTTTATGAAAGATCCGAACTATTCGATATGGTCGTCAACCGATGAACTCAATTCTTCAAATGTTGAGACATGGTTTGGAGCAAAGAAAAAAATTTATGGGTTTTTGCGCATGGAGGAAGAGACTTACTGCTTCCTCGGAGATCGGCGTGATTTCATATCGAGTGGAGTAAAACCGGCAAAGCAGACGTCGCTTTGCGTTACCGCATTTTCCACTGATTATGAATTTGAGGCAGGGAAGGCAAAACTTAAAATAAGGTTTGTTTCCCCATTGCCACCCGACGATATGGAACTTATCTCATTGCCGGTGTGCTACATGGAATATGAGATTTCAGGAGCGGAGAATGCAGAGCTTTCCATATTTATAAACCGCTCAATCTCATACAACGATATAGCCGAAACGCAGGATAAACGCATAAAAGGCGGAGTTATCAGATTAAACGGGTATGAGAGCGCATATATGGGCCTTTTGCGCCAGTTGCCTCTCTCAAACAACAATGACTGCATCGGTGCCGACTGGGGATATTGGTATCTTTCCGGGGAGAAGGCTTGTTTGCTTGACGAAAAAGAACTTGCCGGTTATCTTGCCACAGGGTGCAAAATGTTCAGAGCCGATTCCGACGAAAAATATATGGGAAGCATAAACAATAACGAAAAAGGAATTGTTATGCTCGGATATGACGACACGGTGTCAATAGATTATTTCGGAACATATCTTAAAGGATACTATCTTGAAAAGCACACGATAATTGATGCACTTAATTACACTTACAAAAACGTAACAAATATAGATAAAAAACTCTCCGCATACGACGAGAGATTGAAAAAAGAAATTTCACATCTCGGACAAGAATACTATGACATTCTTGTTGCTTCACTGCGCCAGAGTGTTGCCGCTCACAAGCTTGTCCGTGATGGTGATGGAAATGTTCTGTTTTTATCCAAGGAATGCGCTTCAAACGGTTGTATTGGAACAGTCGATGTAAGTTACCCGTCAATACCTCTTTATCTTTTATTCAATACTGAACTTGTAAAGGGAATGATGCGCCCTATACTTAAATTTGCCAAAATGCCTGTATGGACATACGATTTTGCGCCCCATGACGTAGGTACATATCCCGCATGTACGGGTCAGGTTTACGGTCTTAACAGCAATTACTGCCCGGGTACTTTCAGATACGGGGGAGTGACCACTCATTTTCCGATATACCTGTTGCCTGCAAACTCTGACATATATGCATTTGATATGCAAATGCCCGTTGAAGAGTGCGCAAATATGCTTATAATGTTTTGCGCGTGCTACCACTACGATAACGACATTTCGTTCTTTGAAAATGAGAAATCGCTTGTCGATAAATGGGTTGAATATCTTGTAAAATACGGACTTAAACCGGAAAATCAACTTTGTACTGACGATTTTGCTGGGCATCTTAAAAATAATATCAATCTTGCAATCAAAGCTACGGTGGGAATTGCTTGCTATGCAAAACTTATTTTGGCGACCGGAGACGAAAAAACAGCGCAAAAATACCGTAAAATCGCAGAAGAATTCGCCGCGGAAATTACGGTATTTGCAAAAAAATATTCTCATCTCCCAATAACATGGGATTCCGGCGATGATACTTTTTCACTCAAATATAATTTTGCGTTCGATAAAATACTGGGCTTAAACCTTTTTGCTCAGGATATCCTCGAAAAAGAGGTGGATTGTTGTATTGAGAAAATGAACAAATACGGGACGCCGCTTGACAACCGCAAGGGATATACAAAGAGTGACTGGCTTATGTGGGTGGCGAGCCTCACAAACGACCGCAAAAAGCAGGGAAAACTTATATCTTCTCTCAACAGATTTCTGAAATGTTCTGAGAATCGCATTCCGTTCTCAGACTGGTACGATACGGAAAGCGGAAAGTACATAGGTTTCCGAGCGCGTTCTGTACAGGGCGGTTGCTTTATACTTATGCTCGGATAAGATTGAAAAATCAAGTAAAATAAATTTTAATACGGAGAGAAATATGATTTACATAACGGGGAGTCTGAATATGGATATGGTGATAGAGAGCCCGTATATACCCAAAGAGGGTGAAACGGTAACAGGCGGGGGCTTTATCACAAACGGAGGAGGAAAGGGTGCCAACCAGGCTGTTGCCTGTGCAAAACTCGGAGGAGCTGTATCAATGTGCGGCTCGGTAGGGAACGACTTTTTCGGAAAAACTCTTATAGGAAACCTTAATGATGCGGGGGTAGAAACTTCGCATATAGGTATTGTGGACGGAGTGCCGACCGGCATAGCGGTCATAATCGTCACTAACCGGAACAACCGCATCATTCTTGACAAGGGTGCCAATGCGTGTCTGACCAAAGAGAATATCGACCGTTTCTTAAAGGGGGCAAGAGCGGGCGATATATACCTGACCCAGCTTGAAAATCCTGTTGATGTGATAGGATATGGACTGCATGAGGCTAAAGAAAAAGGGCTTTTTACAATATTGAATCCGGCGCCGGCAAATACGGAAATATTAAAATATTTCAAGTATGTCGATTTGATAG
>CAMETB010000084.1 GCA_945936265.1 uncultured Clostridia bacterium | reverse complement strand
TCCCATAAAGAGCGATTGGATTATCGTAAGAATTGCGTCCAAGGGATCCTGCGAGCAGGTTGTGTCGGAGGTTACGGCAACGTATCCCTCATCTCTTAAAGTGGAAATTGCGTTGTGGGCAGCCTTGTCGTTTTCAAAGAAAAGCGATGCCTGCGTGTAACATTGCTTCATAATGTCATCCGCTATCTCTACTATAACCGACGGATGAACTGCGACGTTTTTTACGTACATACCGTTAGTTTCCGAGGAAACGTCGGGATAGGTGTCCGTGAGTATATCGCCCGTAAACGTTTTTAGAAAATCGATCATCTTATATCCGCCGTAATAATCGTCTTTATATTTTGAGGTTTTGAAAGAAAGCTGTATCGACAACTCTTCTTTCTGTGTCCTGACATATTCCCTGTAGCCTTCGTCAAAAATATATATTTTGCCGTTTTCTACGTTGAACGAAGTGATAAAATCGTTTCCGTAGTAATCGAAGTGCGTCGTGTTACCGCTCTCCTTGGAGGTGACGGCTACCGAGAGGGTCGTATCATTGCTTGAAAGATAGTCAACCGCGGTGGCAACCTTAAAGCCTTCTTCGGTAAATACCATTTTACCGCGGATATTGTTATCGTAGTAATACTTGACACCCGTGACCTTAAGTTGCAAAGATTGGAAGGAAATTTTGTCGGTTATGATACTGTCCTTGCCGAAAATGTTCTGATACGCGATGGGCAAATACAGAAATACCTCGTTTGCCTCCGTCGGATAGGAACCGACAATACCGTCGCCGAAACTTTCGTTGTAGGTACATTGCACATCAATATAGTCATATTCTCTTTTGTTTTCGTCATAATACAGGACGCTTCCGTAGCTCTCGTCAAGCAAAAGGTCGTAATGGACGGTACTTTTTGCTCCGCTCTTTTCTGCAAGGGCGGAAAGCTCCGCATCGGTTATTTCCTCCCCGTTTTGCTTTACTACCACCACGCGCCCGTCTATATGGCTGAACATATAATGCTTATCGAACATATCAGTCGCTTCCCCGCAGAACGTGGTTACCATAAATATGCCGAGGGTGCCTATTACCATAAGAAAGCACAAGAATACAGAGAGCTTCGGTTTTGACGTAAATATGGTTCTGCCGAGTGTTATTCCGTTTCTGATATCCCGAATTTTTTCTTTTTTCTTGCCTTTTTTGTCGGTCTTCGGGGATTGCTCTTTTACACCGTCCGACGATGTTTCCGTATGTTTCATTACGTGGTCGGATTCGACTGCGCCGTCAAAGATACGGATATGCCTCGTCGCATAGTCCTCAACCTGATCGAAGTTGTGCGTAACTACAATTAAGAGTTTATCTTTTGATACTTCTCTTAAAAGCTCGATAATCTCCTTTGAGGTCGCGGAATCGAGGTTTCCGGTCGGCTCGTCGGCGAGGATAATCGGGCTGTCTTTTGCAAGCGCCCTTGCAATTACAGTTCTTTGCTTCTGTCCGCCCGAAAGTTTGCTTCCCTTTTGCTTTACGAAGGGTGTAAGTCCGACGCGGTCTATAAGTTCAAGCGCACGTGCTCTGCGTACCTTTTTGTCGTCTATGTTCATCAAGGCAAGCTCCACATTTTGCAAAACCGTAAAGCTGTCTATTATGTTGTAGTCCTGAAATATAAAGGAGATATATTTCTCGCGGTATTCTTCCCATTCGGGTTGAAGATAATGAGAGGTTGGCTGACCCTCTATATAAAGTTCGCCCTCCTCGTAGGAATCCATTCCGCTGATAACGTTAAGCAGAGTCGATTTGCCTGAGCCGGATTTACCGGTTATGGCGACAAATTCTCCCTTATCAAATGAGAGATTTACTCCTCTGATGCCTACCGTGGCATTTCCCTCGGAAACGTATATTTTACCGATATCCTTAAGCGTAAGTAAAGACATTTCTTTCCTCCGTTCTGAATTTTCAGGCAGTATCAAAAAAGCAATAATCGGAACTATTTTAGCATTTTTGCCGATATGTTCTTATATTGCTTTTAACGATTTATAAATTACTGTTTTTGCCTGTGCTGTGTTGTTTTACCCTCAAATTATTGACGGCTTTTGCAAGCGCAAGTTTGGAAAGCACATAATCCTTGTGCCCCTGCTTGTTTTTAAGTTGCAAAAGCGCCTCCTCTTTGCTTCTTCTCTCCTTTTCCTCATCTATCTCCTCGGGAAGAAGAACGGACTCGCAAAGGACCTTTACGACGTTACCCGTAACGTCAACCATTCCGTTTGTGACGGCACACACGGTTTTTTCGCCGCCGGGTTTTGTAAATGTAAGTTCTCCGTCCTGTATGGCGGCGGTTAGCGGAGAGTGATTTGCCATAATTCCTATAAGCCCGTCGCTTATGGGTATAACGAGCGAAAGACATTCTCCCTTGTAAAACTGCCTCTCGGGAGAAAGTATTTCAAGATGAAAAGTATTCATAAGGAATCCTCCTTATACCTTTTCGGCTTTTCTTATAACATCGTCTATCGTGCCGACGTTGAAAAACGCGCTCTCGGGATAATCGTCCATCTCTCCGTTTACTATTGCCTTAAAGCCTCTTATGGTTTCGGAAAGCGGCACGTAAACACCGGGCACACCCGTAAACTTTTCCGCAACCGAGAAAGGCTGTGATAGAAAACGCTGTATCTTTCTTGCTCTGTAAACTGTCTGCTTATCCTCGTCGCTTAATTCGTCCATACCGAGAATCGCTATTATATCCTGCAGTTCTTTGTAATGCTCAAGTATCTGTTGAACGCTCCTTGCAACGCTGTAATGCTCCTCTCCCACTATATCGGGCTCAAGAACCCTCGATGACGATTCAAGCGGGTCAACGGCAGGGTATATTCCTATCTCGGCAATCTGGCGGCTTAAAACGGTCGTTGCGTCGAGATGTGCAAACGTAGTTGCGGGCGCAGGGTCCGTTAAGTCGTCTGCGGGGACGTAAATTGCCTGAACGGAGGTTATAGAGCCGTTTTTGGTTGACGCTATGCGTTCCTCAAGCTCGCCGAGGTCGTTTGCAAGCGTCGGCTGATAGCCGACTGCCGAGGGCATTCTGCCAAGAAGCGTTGATACCTCACTCCCCGCCTGCACGAAGCGGAATATGTTATCTATAAACAAAAGTACGTCCTTGTGGCACTCGTCACGGAAATATTCCGCCATTGAAAGACCCGAAAGCGCCACTCTCATTCTGACACCGGGCGATTCGTTCATCTGTCCGAAAACAAGGGCGGTCTTATTTATAACTCCGCTCTCGCTCATCTCCGTCCAGAGATCGTTGCCCTCACGGCTTCTCTCGCCGACACCGGTAAATACGGAGTATCCTCCGTGCTCGGTGGCGATATTATGTATAAGCTCCTGAATAAGTACGGTTTTGCCAACTCCTGCACCGCCGAAAAGTCCTATCTTTCCACCCTTTGCATAAGGAGCCAAAAGTTCTATTACCTTTATTCCCGTTTCAAAGACTTCCGCCGCCGTCTTTCTCTCCGATGCGGAGGGTGACGGACGATATATCTTTCTTCTCTCGGTATCCTCGGGCAATTTCTCTTTTCCGTCTATGGTTTCGCCAAGCACATTGAAAAGTCTGCCGAGTACCCTTTCCCCGACGGGAACGGATATGGGAGAGCCGGTTGCAACTACGTCCATGCCGCGAAAAAGCCCTTCGCCCGCTCCGAGCATTATACAGCGTACAACTCCGCCGCCGATATGGGAGGAAACCTCCATAACCCGTCTTTCCTTGCCGACGTTTACGTAAAGGGCTTCCTTTATTCTCGGTAATTTTCCTTTTTCAAAGGCAACGTCGACAACGGGGCCTCCCACACCGACGATTTTACCCGTATTTATATTTTCACCTGTATTATTCATCCTCGCTCTGCCCCTTCTTACGCTTGCGTGCAAGTGCCTTTGCGCCCGAGGTTATTTCGGTCATTTCCCTCGTTATGGTCGCCTGCCTTACACGGTTGTACTGTACCCTCAGTTTTTTGAGCATTTCTTCCGCGTTTTTACCCGCCGTATTCATCGCCGTCATCCTCGCCTCCTGCTCACTGCAATAGCTATCGACAAGAGAACTGTATATAAATCCCGTAAGATAACTCGGTATTATGCCGTTTAACACGGTATCGGGATCCGGATAAAATTCTTTTTCCGAGTCGTCCGTTCTTTCCGACGAGAAAAATTTGCTTCTTTCAAGCGGCAAAAGACAGGTCCTTTTACATTCTCCCGCCCTTCCCGCATTATAGTCGGTATATATTATGTTTATCTCGTCAAGATTTCCGTTATCAAAATATTCGAGAAGCTCCGCGCATATTTTTCTGGATTCCCACACCGTCGGAAAAGTTGCGGAATAGTCAAAGCTTCTCTCAAAATTAAGCTTTTTATTGATAAAATGTTGTCTTCCATACTCGCCTATTATGAATATAACCGTTTCGGGATGCCTTGACATATACTCCTCTGCTACCTTGATAGCCGTATGGTTATATCCGCCGGCAAGGCCTTTGTCGGAGGTGACGAGCAAAATTCCGTGTTTCATATGCTCGCCTTTTTTCGGCATAGGAACATTAAAATAGCGGTTGTCCGTTTTTGGAAAATATCTGAACAGATTTTCTATCTGCTCCTTTAATGCATCAAAGTAAGGCTTTGTTTTTTCTACCTCTTTTCTTGCTTTGCGCATTTTTACGGAGGATATCATATACATAGCGTCGGTTACCTTTTTGGTTTCGGCAATTCCGCTTATTCTCGACTTTATTTCCTGTGCGCTTGCCATATAATTCCCTCCGTTCTTTATGATTTCTAAGATTTAAACTATATGATGCTCGTTAAGATATGTTTTTGCCGCATCGACGATTTCTTTTTTTATTTCCTCGGAAAACTTCTCCGCGTGATCTATCCTTAAACAAAGTGCGCCGTGGCGGCGCTCGAAATAATCGAGCAAATCACGCTGAAAACGCTTTATTTCCTTAGGAGGCACATTTATGAATATGCGCTCCTGCGCGCATATAAGAGTTATTACCTGCTCGGCAAGGCTCATTGGAGAATGGTTCTCCTGGCGAAGCAGTATCATAAGGCCCTCGCCGTATTTAAGTTCTTTTACGGTCTGCTCGTCAAGATCTCCGCCAAAGCGTGAAAACACCTGCATCTCACGGTATTGAGCAAGATCAAGTCTTATGCTTCCGACAGATTTTTTCATTATATTCGTCTGTGCGGCGCCTCCGACACGGGAAACCGAAAGTCCCACGTTTACTGCAGGGCGCTGACCTGCAAAGAAAAGCTCGCTTTCAAGGAATATCTGTCCGTCGGTTATTGATATTATGTTTGTCGGTATATATGCCGAAACGTCCCCCGCCTGTGTTTCAACTATCGGCAGAGCCGTCATACTGCCTCCTCCGAGCTCATTTGAGAGCTGGGCGGATCTTTCAAGAAGCCTTGAATGAAGATAGAATACATCTCCCGGGTATGCCTCGCGTCCCGGTGCGCGTTCAAGAAGAAGGCTTAACGTTCTGTAAGCCACGGCGTGCTTTGAAAGATCGTCGTATATTATAAGTGTATCTCTGCCTCTGTACATAAAATACTCGGCAACGGCACACCCCGAATACGGCGCAATATATTGAAGGGACGCGGGGTCGCTTGCGGGTGAGGACACGATTACTGTATAGTCCATCGCTCCCGCCTTTTTAAGTATTGAAGCAACCTTTGCAACGGAGCTTGCCTTCTGCCCTATCGCAACGTAAACGCACACTACGTTTTTGCCCTTCTGGTTAAGTATCGTATCTATGGCGACCGAGGTTTTACCCGTCTGTCTGTCGCCTATTATAAGCTCTCTTTGTCCCTTTCCTATCGGGAACATCGAATCTATGGCAAGAATACCCGTTTCAAGCGGCTTATTGACTGATTTACGGTCTATGATTCCCGGGGCGGGACGCTCCGTCGGATAATACTCCTTTGCGCCTATATCCCCTGCGCCGTCAATGGGCTTGCCGAGCGGGTCTATCATTCTGCCGAGAATACGGTTGCTTATCGGAATACCTGCCGTGCGGCGCGTTCTTACCACTCTTGCGCCCTCGGTTATATCGCTGTCGTCGCCGAAAAGGACAACTCCCGTTGTCCCGTCGGTACGGATATCCTGTACCATTCCCTTTATTCCGCAGTCAAAAAGGACTATTTCCCCGTATTCGACGTCGTGCAAGCCATCTATTACGGCAATTCCGTCGACAACGCTCTTAACAAAGCCGACCTGCTGGTGACCCGTGTTAAGCTCGAAATTCTTTATATCCTCACGAAGAAGGGAGATTATTTTGCTCTGATCGTGCTCTCTTTTAAGTGATTGAAAAGATTTGCGCAACTGACGGATACGGCCGAGCGTTGTCCAGTCGTAGTTTTCGTCGCCCACGAAAATGCGGAAGCCTCCAACAACCGTCGGGTCCTTCTTTATCACGAACTCAACCTCATCGGCGCCGTATTCGGCAAGCATAAAATCTCTTATTTTTTCAAGTTGATTTTCGTCGGGGGGAGTTATGCAGTCTATTTCGACTTTAAGAACATTTTTTTGCTCCTCGTTATCGGTAACGGAGATGTTTTTGTTCTCTTTCATTCCCCTG
>CAMETB010000083.1 GCA_945936265.1 uncultured Clostridia bacterium | reverse complement strand
GCATTTTGCGGAGCTGAGCAAGACGTGCGATGCTCTTCTTGATAGTCTGGAAGTCAGTGAGCATACCGCCGAGCCAACGAACATTTACATAATACATTCCGCAACGCTGAGCTTCTTCTTTTATAGCGTCTGTTGCCTGTTTCTTAGTGCCGACAAAAAGGATATTTCCACCCTCTGCCGAGATGTCGCGGACAAACATATACGCCTCTTCGAATTTTTTGGCGGTCTTCTGGAGGTCGATAATGTAAATACCGTTTCTTTCCGTGAAGATGTACTCTGCCATCTTGGGGTTCCATCTTCTTGTCTGATGTCCGAAATGGACGCCTGCTTCAAGCAGCTGTTTGATTGAGATAACTGACATAATTCATGTCCTCCTTTGGTTTTTCCACCACAGCGCACTATTCGTTGCAACCCGAAGGCACCGGCAACGCATCGAAGTGCGAGTGTGTGTTTTTGTGTGCCTCTCACGCACACGGATTAGATTATAATACATTAAAAGTCTTTTTTCAATATATTTTTTAGAGTTTACAAAAAATTTACAATTTAAATGTTTCTGAGAACTTTCGGGGAACGGATTTTACCTGAATCCCTTCTTTTTCTTCTTGTCAGAGCAAAAATCACAACCTATTTCTTTTGGCGGCGGTGGCGGCGGAAAAATTCCTATATCAACTAAAATGGCGTCTTCTCCTATTCTGCATATTTTTTCCCAAGGTATTATTATATCCGTACATTTTTTGAATCCGAAAACGCCGCCTTCTCCCGGAAGAATTATTGCCGTCAGCCTCCCGGAGCATGCGTCTATTCTGAAGTCCGTCGGATATCCGAGCATTTTACCGTCGCACACATTTATAACTTGTTTATCCGTAAGTTCGGCTATACTGCTGTCCATAATGCACTCCTTTCTTAACTACATAATATGCAAAAGCAGTCTTTTTCTTGTCGCTTCAATTAACATAGAAAAAAGTGCGCGGATTTAACGCGCACTTTTAACCGGTTATTGATTGTAATACTCAGGAAAGTTCCGAGATAATCTCTGTCGCTGTTCCATATGCCTCGGAAGTAAGCATTTTTACAACGAGAGGGTTCTTATAGTAGGTATCTTTTTTCTCTTTCTCTGCCGAAATTTTTTCTTCCAATTTTGCTTTCGCCTGCTCGTCGGTCTCTTCAGTCAGTTTCTTTTCCAACTCGGCAATATTATCTTCAACGGTCTCAATATCTATACTTGAAGCCGCCGAGAAATCCGAGACGAAAGCTTCGTACTGCTCTGCAGTATAGGAATTTATCTCTGCGAAAACCTCGGCTGAAAGATCGTCAAGTTCTTTCAGACTTGTTACGAGTTTATTTTTCTCATCTTCGGAAAGTTTCTCAAAATTGCTGAGCACATGAGAATAAGGTGAAATAACCGTATCGTGATTCATTTCCTTTACGCTTTCCCAATCTCCGATTGTAAGACCGTCGCCCGGATAAGTAGTATATCCGTTGCCGGTATAAAGCACATTCATTTTGTATGCCGACTCGGGATTTACGACTATCTTTTTCTCTCCGTCTTCATTCAGTTCTATCTTATAATCTTCACCGCTGATACCGTATTGAAGCAAAGTTCTTATTTCGGTGTTGTTTTGAAGGAGATAAAGGATTCTCATGGATCTGTCATAATCTGCGGAATACGAACTTATTGCAAATACAGATGCGAAAACATCATCGTCATAGGCTACGGGATTTCCCGTTTTTATTGCATAATACTCATCTTCATATACGGCGACGTCGGTATTTGTTCCGTAGAATACCATCACAGCCGCTTTTTCGCCTTCTCCGAGCCCGGATTTTACATATGCGAGATCGTTAAGTCTCTTGTAGAAAGAAACGTATGAATTATAAGCATCGCTTGAGAATACATAATCGGGGTTTGCACCGTCGGAGCCCAATACAGACTGACCGTCCCCGGATGTGAAATAAACAAAGTTTGCAACATCGTCCGCAGATGCGACAAACGGTACAACGCCGCTTTCACCGTTTTCACCGACGGATTTTATGAAATCCTCACACGATAAAACATTTTTTATATCGTCTTTCTTAAGACCGTCATATGAATCGATAAGTTCCTTGTTTACAAGTATGTATTGATATTTGTCTCCGTAGAGATGATTGTTAGGCATACCGTAGGTTTTGCCACTTACTTTAAGCTGATCGAATACGCTTTTCAAAACCATCTTGGAGATCGATAAATATCTTGAACCGTCTCCGAAAAAGTAAGAATCGAGTTCGCGCAAATTGCCGTCTTCAACATTTGAAACGTACTCGTTGTATCCCCTTAAAAGAAGGATATCAAGTTGCGTATCAAGAATATCGGGATACGCAAGTTCATACATATAAGTGCCGTTATCGAAAACAACTTTCTCAGCTTTGTTTACATATTTTCCGGCAGTGATAAGAGCGGTTTCCCCGCCGTTTTTCGCCACTGCTTCTTTCATAGAAGCAAAACGCTCGGCAACTTTTTTCTCATATTCGGCATCGCTGACCGCAACGATTTTAATTCTTGTGCTCTCGTTTTTTTCGTCAAGAATATCGTTGATAGCCTGCTCTACCTTGTTGAGCCTTTCCTTAAACTCGTCGGAAGAAGTATCCGAATCGGTAGGTATCCACAAGGAAAGCGTGAGCGCCGTAGATCCCGAATTTACTATTCCGTCTATAATCTCCTCTTCGGATCTTGTTTTAGAACATGAGGTAAAAAAGAGCGAACACAGCATTGCCAACGCAAGCGTAAGACAAATCAATCTTTTTTTCATTGAATAATTTCCTCCAGAAACAAGGTACAACTATAATTTTACAATACATATAGAGATTTGTCAAGACTTTTCTTATGTCTTTACAAACGCTTAACAATAAATTATGCAAGCATAAGAACAAATTTAATCATTCAAGATAGTCTTTAAGTCTCTTTGAACGGCTGGGATGTCTCAATTTGCGCAGAGCCTTTGCCTCAATCTGACGTATCCTCTCCCTCGTTATATCAAATTCCTTGCCGACTTCTTCAAGAGTCCTTGTCCTTCCGTCTTCAAGACCGAAACGGAGTTTTAATACCTGCTCCTCTCTCGGAGTAAGAGTATGAAGGACTTCTTTAATCTGTTCCTTTAACAAAGTATACGATGCTGCGTCCGAAGGCGCGGGAGAGTCCTCATCGGGAATAAAATCTCCGAGGTGGCTGTCCTCTTCCTCTCCTATAGGAGTTTCAAGAGAAACCGGTTCGAGCGCATACTTCATAGTATCTCTTACCTTTTCGGGACTCATATCAAGCTTCTCCGCAATTTCCTCCGAGGTAGGCTCTCTTCCGAGTTCCTGAACAAGCTGTCTTGACGCTCTCGACACTCTGTTTATGGTTTCTACCATATGAACGGGTATACGAACGGTTCTTGCCTGATCGGCAATTGCCCTTGTAATGGCCTGTCTTATCCACCATGTAGCATAAGTTGAAAATTTGAAACCCTTTTCGTAATCAAATTTGTCAACCGCCTTCATAAGACCGAGGTTGCCCTCCTGAATAAGATCAAGAAAAGCCATTCCTTTTCCGACATGTTTCTTTGCTATGCTTACAACAAGGCGCAAATTTGCCTCAACTATTTCGTTTTTGGCTTTTTCGTCACCCTGCATCATTCTCTTTGCCAGCACGAGTTCCTTATCGGGATCGAGAAGCGGCACTTTCCCTATCTCCTTAAGATACATTCTGACGGGGTCGTCAACGGCAAGCCCCTCCTGCATCTTTTCTATCTCCTCTGTGCTTATCATCTGTTCGACCTCGTTTTCGAGGTCGCTGAAATCCTCGTCTCCGTCCACAACTTCAATACCGTTGTTTTCGAGAGTTTCATAGATTTTATCTATCTGATCTATGTTGAAATTATCATATCCGTCCATGGCGCCGAGCAACTCGTCGCTTGTTATCATTCCGTCGCTCTTGCCTTTTTCTATAAGTTCATTCACATCAAATTCTTTTTCCATAGTTTCAGTCCTCCTGTTTCTTCCTGCTTATAATGTCAAGAATATCTTCTATACTCTCGGTGTTTTCGTCTGCTTTTTCTTCCTTGAGTGACTTTATAAGTTCCGACATTATCTCCTCGCCGTTATTTTCCAATCGTTGCCTTGCTACAAGCATTTTAGTCACTCTTGATATCTCGTCGGCATTGAAAGAATCCGATATAAAGGCGATATCAAACTTACCGTACTCATTATAGACTTCCGATATCTTTTCAAAAACTTTTTTGTTGAAAGATGTTATAAAATCATCGGGTGTAAGTTCCGCTACAGCTTTTTTGAGAAGTTCGGTCTTTAATTGCATAAGTCCGATAATTGCCTCTTCTGTCCTGCACGCTTTCATGTTTGAAACACTCTCGGGATTTATTCTGTCTGCAAATCCGCTTGTATTTCTGTATATATCGCTCCGGAAGTTCTTTTTTTCGTCGTTGGTTTTTCTCTTAATGATTCTTGCGACATCCTTGAGAATGCTCTGCTTCGGAATTTTCAGAAGTTCCGAAATTCTCTGAGCATAAACCTCTCTTTCGACTTCCGACGGAAAAGTCGACAGAACGTTGCATATTTCATATGATGCCTTGACTTTTTCATCCGTATTCGCAATATCGTATTTTGAAAGTATTTTTTCAAGTTCAAATTCAAATCTCGATTTTGAATCCGTGAGAAGTTTGCCGAATTTTTCAGAGCCAAATTTCTTTATGTATTCATCCGGGTCTTTGGCACCGCTCATCTTGAGTATCTTTACATCGAGCCCGACTTCCTGCAGATACTTGAAAGCCTTGCCGGCAGCACGCTGACCGGCATCGTCATTGTCGTAAGAAATAACGACTTTTTTTGTATACCTTGAAAAGATTCTTGCCTGTTCCTGCGTTATCGCCGTTCCGAGAGTGGCAACGGCAAATTCAAAGCCCGCCGCATGAAGAGCAATGACATCCATATATCCCTCGCAAAGAATAAGCATATCTGCGCACTTGTCCTTTGCAAAATTAAGAGCAAACAAGTTTTTGCTTTTCTTAAATGCGGGCGTGTCGGAAGTATTCAGATACTTCGGGAGCGAATTATCCATAACTCTGCCGCCGAATGCGACTACGTTACCGGAGACATCTATTATCGGGAAAATAACCCTGTTTCTGAAGTAATCATACACGGAACCGTTTTTCCCTCTTCCGCACAAAAACCCCGTAATCATTTCTTCATCGGTAAATCCCGCCTTCTTAAGATGGTCGTGAACTGCACCGAAACTGTTGGGCGCATATCCCAAGCCGAAATGATTTACGACAGCCATCGACAATTTTCGCTCTTCGAGCAAATAATGCCTTGCCTCATCTCCTGTTTTCTCATCGAGGAGAGACGCATGGAAAAACTTTGCCGCTTCCCTGTTCATATCGAGTATCCTCTGACGGCTGACGCCTTTTGACGATGACGATATATTTTCGTCGGGAATGGTTATACCGCTTCTCTCGGCAAGAATACGGACAGCGGTTACATAATCGACATTTTCCGTGCGCATAACGAACGAAATAACATCGCCTCCTGCGCCGCATCCGAAGCAGTAAAACGACTGTGTCGCGGGAAATACCGTAAACGACGGCGTTTTTTCGCTGTGAAACGGGCAAAGGCCGTTAAGATTAGAGCCTGCTCTTTTGAGTCTCACATAGGAAGAGACAACCGTTTCTATATCATTACGGCTCTTTATATCCTCTATAATTTCCGGCCGTATAATCATTGCTTCCTTCTCCACATATCAGGAACAAAAAGTTCCCTGAAGCACTCTATCGCATACCTGTCCGTCATTCCCGATATATAGTCGCAAACGCACCTTTCAACAGGATCTGTCTCCATATTTTTTCTGTAAACTTCAGGCATTTCCTCGGGATGTTTCACAAAATGCTCATAAAGTATTCCGAGCATTTCTATTGCCTTATTTTCCTCGGCTTTTGCAATCTTATTCGTATATACATTCTCAAAAAGAAAATCACGGAGTTGCATTGTAGCTTCTCCAATCTCTTCTCCGAACCTGACGTACGGCTTGTCCATACTTTCGGAGATAACCGAAGAAACCATATTGTTTATTCTTTCGCTGTGTCCTCTGCCGAGAACCTTCAGAAGTTTTTCCGGGATATCGTCTATTTTGAGAATTTCGGCACGAATGGCATCGTCTATATCGTGATTTATATATGCTATGCGGTCGGCAATTTTTATAATCTTACCTTCAAGTGTAGATGCCTCGCACTTTCCCGTGTGATTAAGCATAGCGTCCTTGACTTCGTATGTAAGGTTAAGTCCTTCCCCGTCGTTTTCGAGTTTTTCGACAACTCTTATACTCTGCTTATAATGTGCAAAATCGGGAGAGTAAAACTTCTGCATGGCGCTTTCTCCGGAGTGACCGAAAGGCGTATGACCGAGGTCATGTCCGAGAGCGGCAGCCTCGCACAGATCCTCGTTGAGACGGAGCGCTCTCGCTATTATTCTCGCTATCTGCGTAACTTCGAGAGTGTGAGTCATTCTGGTCCTGAAATGCTCGTCCTCGGGGAAAAAGAATACCTGCGTTTTGTGCATAAGAC
>CAMETB010000082.1 GCA_945936265.1 uncultured Clostridia bacterium | reverse complement strand
TGAAGCGCACGGGCTGTTGAAAAGCAAAGCTTATCCCCATATTGGCGCGCTCGGTAATCGAGACTTCGGTAATATCGTTGCCGTCGAGAAAGATGCGCCCCTCCGTCGGCTTATATATCCCCGCTATTATCTTGGCAAGCGTTGACTTACCCCCACCGTTCGGACCCGTTATGGCGACAAACCTGTCCTCAACTTTGAGATTTATATTTTTCAGTATCTCCTTCTCGCTCTTTTCGTCTTTTACGCCGAAGGAAACATTTTTAAGTTCAAGCATATCTGCTCCTTACTTATTATTATTTTCATATCATTTTAACACACTTTTATTATCTTGTGAAGATTATTTTTCAAAAATACAAAAAATCTCCGCACTTTGCGGAGATTTTTAAGTAATTGTTATTTTGCCAGAACGTTTACGCGCTTTTTATCTTTCGTGAGATGATCAAACTTTACAACGCCGTCAACCAAAGCAAAAAGCGTGTCGTCCGAACCGATACCTACGTTCGTACCGGGATGAATTTTAGTTCCTCTCTGTCTGACTATGATATTTCCGGCAAGAACGGCTTCACCGTCTGCCTTCTTAACGCCGAGGCGCTTAGACTCACTGTCACGGCCGTTCTTTGTAGAACCGACACCTTTCTTATGTGCGAAGAACTGTAAACCAAGTCTTATCATTTTTTGTTCCTCCGTTACTAAATTTTACGTTTTACTTACCGTCGTATTCCTTTTCGACAGCCTCTACTTCAAGGTAGTCGTAATACTCCTCGGTCAAATCGTTTAACTGATAGTAATATGCCATGATGAGCCCCGAGATTGCGTATCTCTTTTTCTCATCACTCTCGAACTGCGGTAATGCGCTGCGTGACGAAACCTTTATATTTGTGGTTTCTTCGTCAATCTGATAATCGAGATCCGAAGCGTATGATATTTCTATTGCGTTCATAACAAGCATGGTCATTGCCGATATTGCGGAACACAAAACGTCGTTGCCGCTCTCCGCAAAACCCGTATGTCCCTGCTCTTCAAAGCCCCAGAATACGCCGTTCGATTTGAAAAATACGACCTTTGTCATAATTTCGATTAACCTACGATTTTTTCAATCTGTACTTTTGTATAGGGCTGTCTGTGACCGATCTTCTTCTTCTCGTTCTTTTTAGCCTTATACTTCATAACGTAAATTTTCTTTGCTTTACCGTTACGAACAACTTTTGCTGTTACGGAAGCACCTGCAACGTAAGGAGCACCTGCTGTAAAGCCCTTATCGTCGGACACTGCAAGAACCTTATCAAAGGTAACCTCGGAACCTTCTTCCGCTCCGAGCTTTTCAACGAAGATAACATCTCCTTCGTTTACTTTGTACTGCTTTCCGCCTGTTAAAATAATTGCGAACACGAAAAGCACCTCTCTTTCAACAAAACTCGCTAAGCCGGGTAAGTTAAACTTTTTCGGACCTCGGCATTATGCGGCGTTATAGATTTTACCATAATAAATACGGCTTGTCAATAGTTTTTTAATATTTTTGAATATTTTATTTGTCGTCCCCGGTGATGCCTGTACTCTCCGTCCCGTTCTCCTCGCTTTTCAATGCGATGGGCTTTCTGGCATACTTCTCTTTTATAAGATTCCTTACCCCGTTGAATATGGTCTTTTTGGTTTTATCGTCCGCTTTGAGCATTGCAACGACAAATTTCATTTTATCGGCACTTATTTCGGTCAGGGTTGTTGCGTCTGTAACGGTGAAAATCTTGTATAATGCCTCGACGAAATCTATTTTTTCCTCTCTCGTCATCTTTTCAACCCATTTTTTCAAAAGATCGTGAAAATCTCTTGCCGCTTTGCCGAGCTTGGCGGAAACAAAATGAGAGCCCATTATTGTCCACGAAAATGCATCATGTTGGCGAAGCCCTTTCTGGCTGCTCTTTATCGGTTCAAGGTTTCCTACGGCGTCAAAAATCATGCCGACTGTGGAATTTTCCGGCACTATGGTGGTTACTTTTGATACCATAGGGTCTTTATCAAGCGATTTTATAAAGTCTTCCTGAAATCCCGGGCCGTCGAAACTATGAACAAAAACAACCCTTTTTTTCGTTTTTTCAGACGCAAAAAGTGATGAATAAACCGCAAGGTTGCCGCCTTTCGAGTGCCCTCCTACAAGTAATTTTCCTTTCGTGCGCCCCGCCACAATATCAAGATATTCGGCACCGTACTTCTGCGACGGAATAGGAGTAAAGAATGCCATATTGAAGTTCTCTTTCCAGCCGATTATTGTATCGTCCGTCCCGCGATAGGCAACATATGTAATCTTATCGCCTATATCAAAGCACACGGCGGAAAACTGGCACTCATCTTTTATGTTTATGTCATTTACATATCCCCAGACCCTGACATCCTTAAATCTCGGTGTGTCTTTTACTGCCTTGAGAAGACCGACAATCTCCTTGCTCGGTATTATCGCACCTATCGAAATATTTTCGTCGTGCATTTCAAAAAATTTTTTACCGGCTTCAGAAACGGTAATCTTCTCCTCGGACGAAATACCGGGAACTACATTTTCGAAAGGAATGTAAGAAAGCTCGGTAAAAATAAGGCTGTCTACCTCGTTTATACCAACCTCATCAAAGGTAATATCACCTCTCCAATTTATATAATCATACATATTAGTCATAGCAAAACCTCCCGAAAAGATTTTATATCTTACTGTTTTATTTTAGCATAAGTTTTGCCCGTCTTCAATACGAATAAAACTTTAATAACACTAATTTAAAAATTTGTTAAAAAATCGGAGCGTTTTGCCCCGATTTTAAAATGTTATATGGAATAGTCTCCTCCGCCTTGGTCCTGCATAAGATCACGTACGGTTATACCGTCAAAAAAGCCGTTTATCATATTGTTCAGTTTTGTCCACATGGGGAGTGTGCGACATTCCGAAGCCCTTTCGCACACGTGCCCTTCTTCAAGGCAGGAAACAAGCGAAAGCGACCCCTCGGTAAGCCTTAAAATATCGCCTATTCTGCAATTTTCCGGTTCCTTGGCAAGCTTGTACCCGCCGCCCTTGCCGTGCAACCCGTCAACCATGCCTGCCTTTGAAAGAGTTGACATTATGGCTTCAAGGTATTTAAGGGATATATCCTGACGCTCGGCTATTTCTTTAAGCGGAATATAGCCGCCGTTAAAGTGCTCCGCCAGATCTATCATTACCCGCAGAGCATATCTGCCTCTCGTAGAAATCATCATATGAAAATCCTCCCGATTTCAAAAGATTATTATTCCGCCGCCGAGCACGGTATCGCCGTCATACAAAACTGCGGACTGACCGGGAGTTATGGCTCTTTGCGGATCGTCAAAACGTATTTCTACGGTGTCGTCGTCAACAGGTATCACGGTTGCCGGCTTTTCAGCCTGTCTGTACCTTGTCTTTACGCTGCAACGAAACGGCTCTGTCGGAATGTCTCCGGATATCATATGAAAATCTGTAACCCTGCAAACCGATTTGTAAAGATCCTTTTCGTCACCTACCGTTACGGTATTATCTTTTACCGAAACAGATGTTACATAAACGGAATGAGGCATTGACAGACCGAGCCCTTTTCTCTGTCCTATTGTATAGTGAATAATTCCTTTATGGGTGCCTACCGTATTGCCGTTCTGATCCTTGAAAGGACCGGGGTTGCTTTTTTTGCCTGTATATTTCTCTATCACCTCGGCGTAGTTGCCGTCGGGGACGAAACAAATATCCTGGCTGTCGGGCTTGTCGGCGTTTATAAATCCGCTTTCGTCGGCAATTTTCCTTGTTTCTGTCTTTTTCATTTCGCCGAGCGGAAAAAGAGTATGCGCAAGTTGCTCCTGTGTAAGATTATAAAGGACATAACTCTCGTCAAGCGCCTTTTTGAGAAGATATTTATCTCCGCTTTTTTCTATTCTCGCATAATGCCCCGTGACTATATAATCGCAACCGAGAACTTTGGCACGCTCGTAGAGTTTGTCAAACTTCATATATCTGTTGCAGTCTATGCAGGGATTGGGCGTCATACCGTTTTCATAAGAATTTATAAAGCGGTCGATAACCTTTTCTTTAAAATCGCCCGTGAAATTGAAGACATAATACGGCATGCCGAGGCGCTTGGCAACGCTCCTTGCGTCCTCGGTGTCGTTAAGGGAGCAACATGTGCGCCCCGCTTTTCCTATATCCTCGTTATTGTAAAGTTTCATCGTACAACCGATACATTCTATTCCCATATCGGTCACAAGTTTTGCGGCGACGCTGCTGTCCACTCCGCCGCTCATTGCAATAAGCGCCTTCTTACTCATATTTCGCAACTGTGACAACAGGAATCACAACTGCCGAAAATCTTTTCGTCGTACTTTATCCCGTTTTTGTCGTAATAGTCCTTTACCGCTGCCTTTATTGCCTCCTCGGCAAGCACCGAGCAGTGCATTTTATGCGCGGGAAGTCCGTCAAGAGCCTCCGCTACCGCCTTGTTCGTAAGCTGAAGCGCCTCGGAAAGCGGCTTCCCTTTTATCATCTCGGTTGCCATTGAGCTTGACGCTATGGCGGAGCCGCAACCGAAAGTTTCAAACTTTACGTCGCTTATTATGCCATCGTCTATTTTAAGATAAATTTTCATTATATCGCCGCATTTTGCGTTGCCGACCTCGCCGACACCGTCTGCGTTCTCTATCGTTCCGACATTTCTCGGGTGCTTGAAATGATCCATCACTTTTTCACTGTATAAAGCCATTTTATCTCCTCCTTTATTTCAGGAAAAATTCCTTTTTGCCGCTTACTTTGTCGTGCCAGAGCGGTGACATGTTTCTTAAATAATTTACTACCTCCGGTACGCATTTCAGTATATAATCGACTTCTTCCTCGGTGTTGCTCTCACAAAGGGTAAGTCTCAAAGATCCGTGCGCAACCTCGTGCGGTCTGCCTATTGCAAGCAACACATGGCTTGGATCGAGAGAACCCGATGTACAGGCAGAACCCGACGACGCACAAATTCCCTTTTCGTCGAGGAGAAGGAGCAAACTCTCGCCCTCTATTCCCTCAAAGCAAAAACTTACGTTGCCCGGAAGTCTGTTTACCTCATCGCCGTTTAATATGCTGTGTTCGATTTCTGAAAGACCTTTTATAAGTTTGTCCCGAAGGAAAGAAACTTTTTCGGCGTTTTCGTCTATCTTTGCGCAGGCGTCTTCAAGCGCCGCCGCCATTCCCATTATACCGGGCAGATTTTCGGTGCCGCCTCTCTTGCCTCTTTCCTGCGCGCCACCCTCTATTACGTTGACAAGAGGTATTCCGAGTCTTGAATAAAGGACGCCGACACCTTTCGGTCCGTGGAACTTATGCGCAGAGAGCGAGAGCATATCTATATTCTCGTCCTTTACGTTTATGTGAAGGTGTCCCGCCGCCTGAACCGCGTCGGTATGGAAAAGGACTTTTTTCTCCTTGCATACCTCGCCTATTTCAGCTATCGGGAGCACGGAGCCTATCTCGTTGTTCGCGTACATAACGGTTACAAGACAGGTGTCCTCTCTTATTGCGTTTGCAACCTGCTGTGCCGTTATATTTCCTTTTTCTCCTACTGGAAGCAGTTCTATATCGAAACCCTCTTTTTTGAGTTTGTCAAGCGTATGCAATACGGCGTGATGCTCGAAAGCGGTCGATATTATATGCTTTTTCCCTTTTCTCTCGCCTATTCTTGCGGCGGATATTATTGCCTGATTATCCGCTTCGCTGCCTCCCGAGGTAAAATATATCTCCTTTGAAGAACAGCCTAAACAGGCGCCTATTCTTTCTCTTGCGTCAAGCAACGCCTCGGCTGCCCTTTGCCCCTCTGAATGAAGGCTCGACGGGTTTGCGTATATCTCGTCGAAATAAGGCATCATTGCTTCTATTGCGTGCCTGCTCATTTTTGTAGTTGCTGCATTATCTGCGTATACTTTCATTTTCCCTCCGTCAATCCACGCAGTCCGTTTCCCTCATTGCGAGGATGGTTTCGGTAATGAGAGTATCGATATCCCAGCCGAGCATTGCGGCTCCTCTCTCTATTACCTCTCTCGAACATCCTGCCGCGAATTTCTTGTCCTTGTATTTCTTTTTAACCGATTTGAGTTCGAGGTCCGAAACGCTCTTTGACGGACGCATAATAGCGACAGCGCCTATAAGACCCGTTAACTCATCTATTGCATAAAGAACCTTCTCCATCGTGTGTATCGGTTCTGTATTTACCGTTATCTGATATCCGTGACTTGCGGTTGCGTGAATTATTCTCTCGTCAATTCCTCGCTCCCTCATAATTTCCTGCTCTTTTACGCAGTGCTCCGACGGGTATTTTTCAAAATCGAGATCGTGCAAAAGCCCGACAATACCCCAGAATTCTTCTTCGTTTTCATATCCGAGTTTTTTGGCAAAATATTTCATAACGCCCTCCACGGTAAGAGCGTGTTTTATATGAAAAGGTTCCGAATTGTATTCTTTCAGAAGCGAAAATGCTTCTTCTCTTGCAGGTATCATTTTTTCCTTCCGTTTTCCGCATTTTCGGGGTAATATCAGAAAAAGACATTACCCCGAAAACACCATGTTCTGTTTTTATTGAAATTTATTCTGCAAAAAGAGGAGTTGACAAATATCTGTCTCCCGTGTCGGGTAAAAGAACGACTATGTTCTTTCCTGCGTTC
>CAMETB010000081.1 GCA_945936265.1 uncultured Clostridia bacterium | reverse complement strand
GTTGGTCAATCGTTTGAGTACGAAAATCTGTCGATTGTCGTAACCGTTGCCGATGAGCAGATGTCTCATGAGGTTCAGGTTACGGTATTAACCCCTGATGAGCAGAAAGACGACGGGGAAAAAGCAGAGGAAAAAGAGAAAGCATAAACAAGAGGGCATTTTACGTGCCCTCTTTATTTTTACTTGCTTTTTTTACGCATGTATGATAAAATGTTTGTAAAGGCAAATCTCCGTGGTAAGCGGTATTTGCCGCCACAGTAAGCAGCGTTTCATAAGGAGCATAAGATGCTTGAAAAAATAAAATCATCGAAAGATATAAAATCTCTTTCACCGTCTGATCTTTACAAACTGACAGAAGAGATAAGAAATACCATTATCAGAACCGTCTCCAGAAACGGCGGTCATCTGGCATCCAATCTCGGCATGGTCGAGGCGACTGTCGCTTTGCACAAAGTCTTTGACTTGCCAAATGACAAGCTGGTATTTGATGTCGGTCATCAGTGCTATGCGCACAAATTGCTCACAGGCAGGTATGAACAATTCCCGACAATAAGGCAATACGGCGGAATTTCCGGGTTTCCGAACAGAAACGAAAGCGAATATGACGTGTTGAATGAGGGACACAGCGGAACATCGGTTTCCGCCGCACTCGGAATTGCAAAGTCAAACAAATTAAAAGGCAACGATAATTATGCCGTCGCCATAGTCGGTGACGGATCACTTACAAACGGTCTCATCTACGAGGCACTTAACAATTGCTCAAACGAAAAACTCAATCTTATAATTCTCGTAAACGACAATGAAATGTCCATTTCTCAGAATGTCGGCGGACTTCATAAGTACCTTACAAGGATAAGAACGAGCAAAAAGTATTTCCATTTCAAGCGTGGAATAGAATATATCCTTGCCAAAATTCCTCTTATCGGCAAACCGCTTGCCATTCTTTGTTCCAAAATAAAAAACTTTTTCAAGAGGATGTTCGTAAAAGAGACTTTTTTTGAGGCGCTCGGTCTTGATTATCTCGGTCCCGTCGACGGAAATAACCTCGATAAAATGATAACCGTACTGACAGAGGCAAAAAAGCGGCACTGTTGCTGCGTTGTTCATATGAAAACAAAAAAAGGCTTCGGTTACGAGCCTGCCGAAAAAAATCCGCAACTATATCATTCCGTATCCCCGTTTGACGATGAGAAGGGTGCTAAAGCGTCGGATAAATACACTTTTTCCGACGCATTCGGCGATATCGTCTGCGAATGTGCAAAAAACGATAATAAAATATGCGCCATAACCGCAGCCATGTGCGACGGAACGGGTCTTTGCCGTTTTGCAAAAGAGCATCCCGAGAGGTTCTTTGATGTCGGAATTGCGGAAGAACACGCGGTAACATTTGCGAGTGGTCTTGCCGTAAACGGTCTCAAACCGGTTCTTGCGCTTTATTCAACATTTGCGCAAAGAGTTTATGATCAGATATTTCACGATATATCAATTCAGAATTTGCCGCTTGTCCTTGCGCTCGATCACAGCGGACTTGTTGATGGCGACGGAATAACGCATCAGGGGATTTTTGATTATTCGATCTTTTCCTCTCTGCCGTCAACCGTTATCTATTCTCCCGAAAATTATGCCGAACTCTCCTCAGTTATAAAAAAATCCCTGGAGTATCGCTCTTTATCGGTTATAAGATATCCGAAAGAGTGTGAAATCACAGGGTACGATAAAGATGTAAAATTCATTTCAGGAGAGGATGCTCTGTTTAGCTATACCGACGGAGCGGACAGTTGCGATATACTTATAATAACCTCCGGAAGAATAACATACAATGCTTACTGCGCACTTGAGCTTCTCAAAGAGAAATACTCCGTAGGAATATTAAAGCTCATAAAGGTATTTCCGATTGACGACGAGGTAATAGTAAAATTCGCTAAAAACGCAAAGCTTGTTTACATACTCGAAGAAGAAATAAAATCCGGCTCTATGGCGGAAAAAATATGCTTTGCAATGAGCACAAACGGCTTATCGTCCAAAATTGCCGTGCGTGCCATAGACGGATATATAAATCACGGCTCTCTTTGCGATCTTTACGGAGAGTGCGGTTTTTCAAAGGATCAGATAGCCTCGGAAATAGAAAATCTTGCAAAGGATGTTTTAAATGGCTGATATTAAAAGTTTATCTCTTATTGCTCCGGCAAAAATAAATCCGTTCCTCGAAGTTTCAAAAAAACGCAACGACGGATATCACGATATTGTGACCGTTATGCAAACCGTTTCTCTGTATGACGAGATAGAACTGACGGCAGATACGGAATTTATCTCGGTAACCGTTGAAAATCACCCGGATTTATCAGACGACAATAACATAGTTTACGACGCTATAAAAAAATTTTTTGAATTTTCGGAGCTAAAATCATGTGCCTCGGCGGTAATAAAAAAGAATATACCGATATCCGCAGGGCTTGGCGGAGGCAGTGCCGACGCCGCCGCGGTGCTTAAAGGTCTTAACTGCCTGTACGGCAATATACTAAGTGAAAACGAACTCCTTACAATCGGAAAATCGCTCGGTGCGGACGTTCCGTTCTGCATAAAAGGCGGTTCTGCCGTGGCAAAGGGAATAGGAGAATTGCTCCTACCTTGCCCCCCTCTTTCAGAATGTTTCATAGTTATTGCGATAAGCGGTAAAAAAGAGTCAACCGCTTCTATGTACGCAAAACTTGACGAATCGGGCGAGAGAAAAATCATCTCCGAGGATATGTTTGTTGGCGCGCTCTCAAAAGGCGACTTAAAAATGATAGGAAAGCTTATGTATAACGCTTTCTCGTTTGTCAACGCTACCGATAAAAGAATAGAGGACACTTTTTCCTCTTACGGTGCGCTCGGCTCCTGCGTAAGCGGCAGCGGTCCATCCTTTATCGGTCTTTTCGATGATGAGAAAAAAGCAATCGGCGCAAAGAACGCTCTTTTGTCGCTTGGAATAAACGCTTATGCCGTTACTCCCGTAATAGCGTGATGCTCTTAAAGTATCTTTGATAAACGGCGGGAGCAAGCCCGCCCGCCCTACGAAAAGCCTCAATATTTGAGTTGTTAAAGCTTCACTTAAAGCGGTCAAAAAAATCAGAGCTTGGATTTATCCTCCAAGCTCTTTTTTTACAAAAATCTATATCATTTTAATGATAATTTTTACTTTAGGGTGCAACAATATATTGACAAGGTGACATTTTAATGATATAATATTGGCAAGGATGGTGAAGCTTTATGATTATTTATCACGGTTCAAAAGATATTATTGAAAAGCCCGAATTTGGCAAAGGTAATAAAAGGAACGATTACGGGTTGGGTTTTTACTGTACTGAAAACGTTGAGCTTGCAAAAGAGTGGGCTTGTTCCGACAATGAAACAAATGGATATGCCAATCAATATGAAATTGATTTAAGTGCATACAAAGTTTTAGATTTAAGAGAAGAAAAGTATTCCATTCTTAATTGGATGGCAATTTTATTGAAATTCAGAACGTTTGACGTTAATACACCTATTTCAGCGCAGGCAAAAGAATATATATTAGAAAACTTTTACGTTGATGTGGAAGAATATGACGTAATTATAGGTTATCGTGCAGACGATTCTTATTTTAGTTTTGCAAAAGACTTCATAAACAACACTATTTCCGTTGAACAGCTTGCCGAAGCTATGCAGCTTGGTGAGCTCGGTATTCAAATAGTGTTAAAGTCAAAAAAGGCTTTCGATACGGTAAAATATATAAATTATGAATCAGCCGAATGTAAAGAATATTACGTAAAACGGGTTAGTCGTGATAAAAAAGCACGAGAAACGTATTTGAGTGGCCACAGACAAGGTTTGGTGGCGGACGGGTTATTCGTAATGGATATTATCAGAAAGGGGCTTAAAAATGGCGATAAAATCTTATGACGTTAGATATTTAGATAGCGTCGCCGCAAATATAGGTACAATGTTTGAATATGCGGTAGCTTGTGGATACGAGCCAAAGGTATATTGGAATATGTTTGCTTCTTCCGACGTGGCAAAACAAATTGAAAGGGGTAATCCGAGATTTTTAGTTGGATATTCCGCAATAGATTTGTTAAACCTCGTTGTTAATGCTACGGTTGCAAATAGCAGATTGCTTTCTCCCAAGCCGTTTTTTAGCCGTTCGGAATTTTATTGGGCTGGTTGGGCTTTGGCTCAATATCAAAATTATAAAGCAACCTCTTTCTTTAACATAAACAAAGCGTTCCCTATTGAAAAAGTTTTGGCTTTATACGATACGCTACACGAAGCAGATATAACAAAGTTCTTTACTGTTGCAGACGAATATATTGATGGACATAAAAAAGAAACAAATCTCAAAAGAATACGTACTGCGGCAGGATTATCCCAAAAACAGCTTGCACAAAAGTCCGAGGTTTCCATTCGTAACATACAAATGTACGAGCAACGCCACAACGACATCAACAAAGCACAAGCAGATATTCTTTTCAGATTATCAAAAACGCTTGGTTGCAATATAGAGGATTTGTTTGAAGAATAAAAGCTTTTATCGTCATATTTATCGTATGTTGTTAAGCTCTTGCTACCGCAAAAGTGAAGTTGCTTCACGGTAAACTTCACTTGCCCCAAAGGGCAGTATACGGCACCTGTTTTATATGAATTTTACAAAATTTTTAAGATAATCGTGTGAGAGTATATTTTCAATCTGTGCAAGCGTTAAAGAATTGATTTTTTCGCTTTCCGGCGACACTGTGCCGCCTTTTTCAAGATCGACTCCTTCAAGAAGTTTGTCAAAAAGTTTCCATCTTATAAACAAAAGAATTGATCTCTCTATCCAATATGAAAATTCGGTTTTCGGGGCAAAATGCTCCGATTTTTTCATTTTAATATACATCTCCGTCCCGTCGGACACGTCGTGCCACAGGTCAACAAACGCAAAATCGTACACTTCCCCGCCCATTTTCTCTTTTACGTAATCAAAAGCATCATATTTTATTATACGTATCTTTTCGGGGTGAGAAAATTTCGGCAATATATTGTTTTCAAAAAGCGATATTACGTTTTCGTTCTGCTCTATTACGGTAACGCTTGATACGTTTTCCTTTTCACTTGCCATATAGGTAAAATAACCAAGCCCCAGCCCAAAGGTTATAACATTGCCATGCGCCTTTTCGATATGCTCCCTCATCGTTTCAATCTCGTTTGGCTTTATCGCCATCCACTCAACGCCGTTTTCAAATACGGCGGGGAACGAAAACTTCCTGTCAAAAAAGCCTATCTGCGGTATCTCCGTAAAATCGTCCACACATATGCTCTCGTTGCAGACAAAGCACTCGTAAGGCTCGTACGTTTCATATCCCAGGCTGCAATTTCCTATCTGTTTCGTACTTATTTTTATATTTTTGAAATACGGGTCGTTTTCGTATTTTTCGGGGTCAAGTTTATATATTCCCTTTTTGAAATACTCGTTCTCGATGAGCCTCTCCGTCTCTTCGTCCTCGATGAAAGCGCTTGCCAGGAACGCCCTTACCGCAGTTTCATCGCAGTTTTTGTCCCCGCCCGTTATCTCTTTTACCGTTTGCTCGTCAATAAGTCGGGGGCATTTGTTAAGATACGATGCAAGTATTTCAACTACCCTGTAATTAAGTGCTTCCCGCTTTTTGATTTTTTTTAATTTTTCAAAATCCTTCTTATCCATAGCCCCTCCTTTTTAATAATTTTATCACAGGATGTTTGACTTGACAATATACTTTTCAAAACAGATATAAAAAATTCCCCTCTGCTTGAAGTGAACCCAAAAGTTTAGACAAAAAATAATATTTAATTTACTGTGGAATGAGTTCGGAATTGGACCGGGCTCATTCCTTTTAGTTTTGTGGAAATTCTGTCGTTGTTGTAATAATAAATATATTCTTTCAGCTCATCAATGAAAGCGTTAACGCTTTCAAATTTTTCGCCGTAAAACATTTCAACTTTTAGCCTGCCAAAAAAGTTTTCCATCGCACCGTTATCCATGCAATTTCCTTTTCGGGACATACTCTGTGTAATGTTGTGTTCGGAAAGCAGACGTTGGTATTCAGCGTGCTGATATTGCCAGCCTTGGTCAGAGTGAAACACCGGTCTCGCATCATCGGGAAGTTTTTCAAATAACCCGTTGAGCATCTCTCGTATCTGCCAAAGGTTAGGACTGAGCGAGATTGAATAAGAAACAATCTCCCGATTATACAGATCCATTACAGGTGAAAGATATACTCTATCGTTGCAAACCTTAAACTCGGTAACATCGGTGGTGAGTTTCTCAAAGGGCTTGTCCGCATGAAAGTCTCTTCTTAGAAGATTATCCGCTACTTTACCCACTTCGCCCTTGTATGAGTGGTACTTACCGTTTTTACGCTGTTTGCCCTTTAAGCCAAGCTTTTTCATTAACTTTAACACGGTTTTGTGATTGATTGTATAACCTTTGACTCGAAGCTCAGTTAAAATTCGCCTATACCCATATCTGCCTTTGTTAGCCTCAAACACCGAAGAGATTTCTTTCTCTTCTTGCTCGTATTTGTTTTTTATGTTGTTCTTAAGATAATAGTAAAATGTACTTCTTGCTAATCCGGACAGCTGTAATAAATCTTTCAGCGGATATTTTTGCCTTAGTTCAGAGATTATGAACGCCTTTTCCCGTTCTTTTGCTCTTCCGCAAGTACTAAGGCACTCAGTTTTTTTAAGTATTGGTGAATTATACTATCAAGTGCAACAGCAAATAAAAAAGTAGAAGTTCATACGA
>CAMETB010000080.1 GCA_945936265.1 uncultured Clostridia bacterium | reverse complement strand
TATCTTGTTTATGAACTTTATGAGTTTCTTTATTTCTTCCTTGGCAAGCATGATGGCATTGAACATATCATCGTCCGATACTTCCTTTGCGCCTGCCTCTATCATGACAACTTTCTTTTCGGTGGCGGCAACGGTAAGTTCAAGCGTGCTGTCTTTTCTCTGGTCTGCTGTCGGATTTACGATAAATTTACCGTCAACCATTCCCATAAATACTCCGCCTATCGGTCCGTTCCACGGGATATCGGATATGGAAAGGGCTATTGAAGCGCCTATCATAGCGGCAATCTCGGGTGAGCAGTCCGGATCTACGGAAATTACAGTCAAAGAAATGTTTACATCATTTCTCAGATCTTTCGGGAAAAGGGGACGAATCGGGCGGTCGATAACTCTTGAGGTGAGTATTGCCTTTTCCGAAGGTCTTCCTTCTCTTTTCAGATATCCGCCGGGAATTTTGCCGACAGAATACATTCTCTCTTCATAATCAACCGAAAGAGGCAAGAAGTCGATACCGTCTCTCGGAGCGGGTGATGCGGTAGCGCAAGCCAATATTACGGTCTCACCGTAACGGATAAGAACGCTTCCGTTTGCAAGACCTGCCATCTTACCGTTTTCAACGATAAGTTTTCTTCCGGCGAGTTCATACTCATAGGTCTTGTAATTTTCAAATACTTTTTCTTTGAACATTTCAGACATTTTGTTTTCCTCCGTCTTTTTTCGTGTGAGAGGACATAGCACTTAATCAAAAGCCCGAGCAATCGGACGCTTGATTAACTGCTATCTCGTCACACGCATTTTTGTTTTTATTTAATAAGAGCGTACTCTTAAAAAATCTTTGCCGTCGGGCATAAGTAAAACCGTTTGCCGACACATAAAAAGTATACAAAACTTTGGCTGTGCGTTTTGCACAGCCAAAGACACACGCCGCAAAAGCGGCGTTTTTCTTACTTTCTCAAGCCGAGTTTGTCGACGATTGCACGATAGCGCTCAATATCTATCTTTGCAAGGTAACCGAGCAAATTACGTCTGTGTCCGACCATTTTGAGAAGTCCTCTTCTGCTGTGATGGTCGTTGGGATTTTTCTTAAGATGCTCATTGAGAGAATCGATACGGCTTGTAAGAAGCGCGATCTGAACTTCGGGCGAACCGGTATCTCCCTCGTGTGTTGCATACTTTGCGATAATTTCCTGCTTTTCGATCATTTCTTTTCACCTCATTTTAATTTATTTAGCCCACTGCACTGTGCAATCGGTAGGTGAATAACCCTTTAAGGATTTTTTATCCGAAAGCCCGGCACAAGGTGCTACGCAGAAGATTATACCATAACAATGTCGTTTTGTAAAGAGTTTTTTCAAATATTTTCTTTATTATTTTTTCTGAAAGATTTTATAATGGTGATAACACCGCTTATAATAAGGAGAACTCCAAGCATTATCCTTGGAATTTTCGGATTTATGAAGTTTACAAGGCACGAGGTCATAAGTGTGCCTGCCACCCCGAAAAGCGCCATCGGAACAAGTTGCGAAATCTTTATCTTTCTCTTTGAAATGTGAATAAAAACAGATGCCGTAACCGAACATAAAAAGAAAATAAGGTTAGTTCCCTGTGCGCTTATCTGATCATAATTGCGACACAGGGTCAGATAAATTACCAGAAGTCCTCCTCCGCCGACTCCCATCCCCATAAGAGCGGCAATAAGAAAAGACGCTATCATATCAATCATAAAAAATCGCCTCCGAAAACAGCGTTTACTTAAAAATCATACAAATTCCCGAATAGATTACCAGAACGGCAAAAATGACATTGAGCCATTTCTTATTTATCTTATCGACAAGAAAAGCACCTGCCATACCGCCTATCAAAGCGGGAATTGCAAGACGTGAAACAAGCGCTGTGTCCACTTTTGAGTTTTTAAAGTATATAACGGCACTTACAGCCGATATGGGCAGAGTTGCGCAAAGAGTTGTTGCAAAGTTGTCTTTTGAGTCATTATCGGTAAGTAGCGAGAGCATATAGACAAAAATTATTCCCCCGCCCGTTCCGAGAAGACCGTTTACTCCGCCTGCAACAAACGGAAAAAGGCAGAAAAGCGCAAACATTGTGTATTTACCGAACTTCTTTTTGTTTTTCATATCATCACCGAAAATATTTTTTTGCTTTTGCCAAAAATCTATTGTTTTTTCATTTTATTTCTGCTATTATAATATATAAGCACTCAGAATCGGGTGGTAAATTTCAATGCGTCACGGCAGAAAGGTGCCGTGCGCATTTAACCTCTCGCAGTTTATTATCGCTGTAAACGGGTTTATTATACATATCTTACGGAAGGAAAACGGACAAGCCGATGAAAAACAAAAAAGCACCCATAACAACAAAAAACGGAAAAAAGTTAAGGCGCAGATCGCGCATTTTACCTTTTTTAAGCAAAATAATGCCGTATATACTTGCGGTTCTGTTTGTTATAACACTGTTCTCTCTGGTAGGTCTTTCATCGGGATTCGGAGGCAAATTTGCCGGATTCCTGAAAGGTTGCCTCTCCGCATTTGCGTCGTGGTTTGTTCCCGTGTTCATGCTCTATCATTCGCTTATGTGGTATCATGACACAAAAAGGAAAATATGCGCAAGAAGAGTTACCTGCTCCTTTATTATAATCTTTCTTGTAGCTGCGTTACAGCAGGTTGTTCAGGGGGCAAAAGAAGAAACCATCCTTACCCATAACATACTTAAACTCTACGAAAACGGCAAAGCAGGAAACGGCGGGGGAGTTATCGGCGGTATTATCGGTACTACTCTTTACGGCATGGGGAAGGGTGTTGCCATGGCAATTATCCTCATTCTGCTTCTGTTTATGTTCCTGCAGATGTTCAATGTAACGCCGTCATCTCTTATGCGTGCATTATTCGGCAAGGGCGAACATGCAAAGGAAGAAAACGCAAAGAATAAAAAATCGTCCCGCCGACCCCTTTCGGGAAGGCATAAAAAATTCGATGTGTTTGACGATGAAGACGATGATGATATGAACGAGAGCAACGTTTCAAACTTTGACACAACAACTTCCTCAAGACTCATAAATACGGAAGATACAACCGACGACACAACTTTGAGTATAGAGAGAAACAAAGTAAAACCTCCTTATCGTACCGTGGGCGCGCGCCCCATAGTTTCGCATCGCCAGATACAGCCGTTTGACGAATCAAGGGTTTATAAACCGGCAGAAATTCTTACCGAACCGGAGGCTGAGGAAACCTTAAAGCCCGAAAAGGTCGACAGAGTTGAAAACACGATAAAACCGGAAGAGGTCACAAAAAGCAGTGATAATTTTGAAAACAGCACTGAATTTGTCCTCTCTTCTTACTCATACAACAAGAGCGCGGACAAGTATCAGCCTGGCAGTGCAAATATCGGAACATATCGTAAAGACGATATTTCCGAAAACAGCGGAATGGATTTTTATGATGATGAGAAACGCGGCTTAAACAGTACCGAGGAGTATCCGTATAATTTCCATGAAGACAACATAGCAGGCGGAAACAATAATGCCGCCAATACGGGTAGCGATGATTTTTCAAGTTACATTTCAAAAGAGGCATTTGAAAAAATATCTCCCAAAAAAGAAGAGGAAGAACTCCCCGTTGAGAAAAAATCCATTTTCGGAATTTCGAAAAAGCCTAAGAACGAAACGCCTGTTTCTTCGGACTATGAACAGTCTTTCCAGAGAGTCGAAAAGCCGAAAACGCAAAAGAAATATGTATTTCCTCCAATTGATTTTCTTAAAAAAGGAAAAGTTGATGAGGACAGTGACGCAATAAGAGAAGAACTCCAGGAAAACGCAAGAATAATAGTCGAAACTCTCAACAATTTCAACACGAGAACGAAGATAGTCGATATAACGAGAGGTCCTACGGTAACGAGGTACGAGCTTATGCCCGAAGCGGGCGTGCGCGTTCGCTCGATTGCAAATCTTGTTGACGATATTGCACTTAATCTTGCTGCGGAAGGAATAAGAATAGAGTGCCCTATTCCCGGTAAAAGCGCTGTCGGTATAGAGGTGCCGAACAGAATAACAAGTCTCGTTTATCTGCGTGATCTGCTCGAGGATAACAAATTCAAAGCCGCAAAGAGCAAGCTTACCTGCGCACTCGGAAAAAGCATTTCCGGAGAGAACATTTTCATAGACATAGAAAAACTTCCCCATCTTCTTGTAGCGGGTGCTACGGGAATGGGTAAATCAGTATGTATAAACTCTCTTCTTGTAAGTCTGCTATACAAAGCAACTCCCGACGACGTAAGGCTTATTCTCATAGATCCTAAACGTGTCGAGCTTTCAAACTACAATGGTATTCCTCATCTTCTCGTGCCGGTTGTGTGCGAGCCGAAAAAATCTCTCGGAACGCTTCAGTGGGCAGTTTCAGAAATGGAGAGGCGTTTTGCCGTTATCGAGGAAGCGGGAGTCCGTAATATCATAGAGTACAACGACAAGGTTGAAAACAGCAATATGAATGCCGAAAAGATGCCGAGGATCGTAATAGTAATAGACGAGCTTGCGGATCTTAAAATGGCTGTGCCGGAAATAGAAGATCATATAATGCGCCTTACGCAAAAGGCACGTGCCGCCGGTATTCATATCATTATAGGTACACAGCGTCCGTCCGTTGATGTAATAACGGGCGTTATCAAGGCGAATATACCGTCGCGAATTGCGTTCCGCGTTCCCTCCCAGGTAGACTCGAGAACGATACTTGACGAAATAGGTGCCGAAAAACTTGTCAGCCGTGGCGATATGCTTGTAAAGCCCGTTGGCGCTCTTAAGCCGATACGCGTTCAGGGTGCGTTTATTACTGCTGACGAAATAGAGTCAATAATAGACTTTTTGAAGAACAACTCGACGGAAAACTACGATGAAGAGGTAATACAGCAGATAGACTCAAATGCTTCAAAGATTGCGAAAGCGGAAAAGAAAGCGGACGGAGATATGATCGACGAGGGCGACGACGACGAACTCGATCCGAAATTTTATGCCGCGCTCGAACTTGCAACGGACATGGGCAAAATATCCTCATCTTATTTGCAGAGGAAACTCGGACTCGGTTTCCAGAGGGCCGCAAGAATTATCGACCAGATGGAGATGGCGGGATATATAGGAGAAGCAAACGGCTCAAAGCCTCGTGACGTTCTTATCACAAAAGAGGATTTTCTCGAACTTCGAATGAGAAATTCCGACTCGGAGGAATAATCTTAAATGGGTAAATTTATAGTTATAGACGGTCTTGACGGCTCGGGCAAGGAAACGCAGAGCCTTCTGCTTAAGGAAAAACTGACGCTTTGCAAAAAAAAGGTGAGGCTTCTCTCCTTCCCTGTTTACGAAAGTGACAGTTCTCTGTTCGTCCGTATGTACCTTGACGGAAAACTCGGCACACACCCGTCGGACACGAATGCCTACGCTGCGTCAATGCTTTTTGCATGCGACAGATATATAAGTTACAAAACCGATTGGAAAAAGGATATAATCGACCCCGACACGGTAGTGATCGCCAACAGATACACCTCGGCAAACGCGGTGCATCAGCTCTCAAAACTGCCGCCTGACGAGTGGGACGCATTCCTTGAATGGCTCTGGGATTTTGAGTTTTCAAAGCTTATGCTCCCGAAGCCCGACGAGGTGATATATCTTGAGCTTCCTCCGTCGGTGTCGCTCTCTCTGGTTAAGAAAAGAAGCGAGGAAACGGGCAGAAAGACGGACATACACGAAAGCGACACGGAGTATATGAAAAAGTGCTACGACGCCGCCTTGTTCTCCTGTGAGCGTCTCGGCTGGATAAAAATCGGGTGCTCGGAAAACGGAGTGATGCGCACAAGAGAGGATATATCGGAAGAAATATACGAGAAGGTAAAAAAATTCTTATGATTTCCGAAAAATCTGCAAAGAAAAAGGTGTGCCGTATCGGGTACGCGGAGTTATTTCATAATACCTTCGGGGATTCATACGAGTTTATAAATAAAATCATCTCTGTATCGGACAAGGTATTCGAGTTTAAAAAGAACGGAGAAACGGTATCGGGCGTTTGCACTTTCGAGGTTGACATAAAGTATGGCGGCTCGCTCCTTAAAGGTGCGTATATTTACGGCGCCGCAACGGACAAAGAGTACAGAAATTGCGGGTATTTTAGCAAAATATGCCGCGAAGTGTATGATTTTTACGCTTCAAGGGGTTTTGATTTCCTTATGACCGTGCCCGCCTCAAAAGAGCTTTTCTCCCTCTATGAGCATATGGGCTTTGATACGCGTGCAAACGGCGTTATCTCTCTTTGCTCGGACAAAACCTCGGTAATTTTGCCCGAGGAGTGTAAGTTTTTTGAGTTTGACGGCGATTTTGACCGCCTTTATTCTCTGCATCTTGAAAATGATATTTTAATAAAGAGTAAGGAAGTATTTATAGTTTCGGTATCGGATCTGGAAATAAAATATATAAGAAATAGAAATAATTGCGGCTATGCTCTTTTTGACGGCGGCAAAATGGCTTTTGCGTCGCTCTCTGGCACAAAGTACGAAAGCGCCGAAAAGGCGTGCTTCCGTTTTATCGGCGAGAAAAAAACGTTGCCCGATGGCTTGCTCTGCGACGTTCTTTTTGAAATATAATAAAATTAAGGCGCCGTTTGTTTGCGCCGTTTCCGATTGAGAAAGGAGTTATTATGGTTTATTTGTTTCTGGCTGACGGATTTGAGGAAATAGAGGCTCTCTCCCCGCTCGACGTCTTAAAAAGGTGCGGGGCGCAGGTATGCGAT
>CAMETB010000079.1 GCA_945936265.1 uncultured Clostridia bacterium | reverse complement strand
CCTGCTCTCCCGAAGCGGATACTATAACGGGATTTATAAGTTCGAAGAGTCCTTCTTCCGTTTCAACGACGACAATACGGCGCAAAACTCCGACCTGCACCGCCGCAAGACCACACCCGTTTGCCGCACGCATTGTTTCGACCATATCGTCGATAAGAGTAAGTATTCTCGGAGTTATCTCCGACACATCACGGCTCTTTTTTCTTAAAAAGTCCTCATTTGAATTCTTTTTCACTATTTTAAGTATAGCCATATATCCTCCGTATCAAAGGCTTGACGGGTTGAAATCGACGGAGAGGCGCACCCTGCCCGACAACTTCGTAAATTCCGAATATATATCGGAAAAAATCTTCCGTATCTGCCTGTTAAGTCTGCATTTTATAAGTATTCTCTTGCGGTATCTGCCCTGTGCCTTGTATATCGGAGCCTCAAAGGGTCCATATACGATAACCGGTATGTCATTTGTTATTTTACCCCGCAGTTTTTCAAGTAATTGATCTGCGCTTTTGTTAAGCAATCCCTCATCTTCGGAAGACAGTGCAAAAAGCGCAATATCGCAAAAAGGCGGGAATGTGTATGCTTTTCTTATTTGTATCTCATTTTGATAGAATGACTCATAGTCCTGCTTTGCCGCAAATAATATCGTTTTTTCGTTCGGAGCATTGGTTTGTATAACGGCAACGCCTTTATCCTTCGCCCTGCCTGCTCTGCCTACCACCTGTGTGAGCATTGAAAAAGTGCGCTCCGCCGAGCGATAGTCGCTCGTGTAAAGCATTGTATCGGCAAGCATTACGCCTACAAGTGTAACCGAGGGAAAATCGTGCCCTTTTGTAACCATTTGCGTTCCTATCAGAACATCCGCCTCGCCATCCCTGAATGAGCCGAGTATTTTCTCGTATGAAAACTTTGACGAGGTTGTGTCTGCATCAAGACGCAGAGTTGATATATCTGGAAAAAGTTCGGTAAGTTCCTCTTGTGCCTTTTGTGTGCCGAATCCTATGTAATTAAAGGTTTTCTCACCGCAATCGGGACATTTTTCGGGCAGGCGTGTCTGATATCCGCAATAGTGACACCTTAAAACTCCGTTTTTTGAGAGTATTGCCATTGCATTTTCCGCTGTTATTTCTTCCTTGATTTTGCCGAACGAATGATAGGTCATAGCTACCGAACAATGTGGACACTGTATTGGCTTTCCGCAACTCTGACAACCGACGGAAGCAAAATATCCACGCCTGTTAAGAAACAATATTGCCTGTTTGCCCTTTTGCTTTGCATCCGACATAAGAGATATGAGCTTGCCTCCGAAAGCGGACACGTTGCCGCCAACTCTCTCTTTTCGCATATCCGTTATTATGACATCGGGCAATGTTGCCCCTCCGTATCTCTCTGTCAGTTTCACAAGTGAATATGTGCCGCTCATCGCTTTATAGTAAGAGTTAAAAGACGGTGTTGCGGAGGCGAGAAGCATGAGTCCGCCTGATTTTGCACATCTGTATCTCGCTATATCGTGAGCGAGATATTTAGGATCTGTATCGGATTTATAAGTATGTTCCTGCTCCTCGTCTATAACTATCATGCCGATATTTTTAAGAGGTGCAAAAACTGCCGAGCGTGTTCCTATTACGATATCAGCCTTGCCGTCGAATATTTTTTTGTATGTGTCAAATCTCTCCCCTGCGGACAGCGCCGAATGTATTATAGCCACCCTGTCGCCGTAAAAGCCGCAGAATATAGATACAGTCTGCGGAGTCAACGATATTTCCGGCACGAGAATTATAACTCCCTTGCCGTCCGAGATAACCTCGTCTATCATCTTTTTTATAACGCTGGTTTTACCGCTGCCGGTCACTCCGTAAAGGAGAGCCGCCCTCGGTTCCTTGTCTTTGTAAAGAGTTTTTAACTTATCAAACGCCTTCTCCTGAATTTCCGAAAGCACTGTCTGCTCTTTGCTTTTTACCGCTCTGTTCTCATAGGGATTTCTGTATATTTCAACTTTTTCCGACTTTATTATTCCCTTTTCAATAAGCGGATCAAGCTGAGCCTTCGAAGTCAGTGTCTGCTCGTATATTTCTTTATCGGAGAGTGATTCATATTCGCAAAGGAGCCTTATTATATTCTTCTGTTTTTCGCTCCTTATGCCGAAAGGATTTCTTGACTCACAAGCCGACATCGCAGTATCTTTGTCAACTGCAAGTGATATTATATTACGATACTTGTTTTTATCGTCCTCGACTATCTCGGTGCGCTTGGATATATATTTGTTTCTGAAAAGCCATGAAAGCGCTGCGTCGCAGTCCTTGAATTTCTTTTTTAATTTTGATGTTTCTGTATCGGGGTATTTTTTTATATATCCGTAAATTTCGGACATTTCATCCGGAACGCTGCTCTCTTTCTCGCAGTTTGCCGTTAAATACTCCCTCGTTTTTGATATTATCGCAGACGGCAAAATGCAACGAACTGCTTCGCCGAATGTGCAAAGCGTCTGCTCCTTCATAAAGGCGCAGAGCGACAAAAGTTCGGAATTGAGTTTCAGATATCCGGACATAACGGAAATGATGGGCTTTATATTTTGCCACATCTCCGTTTTTTCATCGCATAAAGATACGACTATTGCGCTTTTACGCCTGTTTGCATTGCCAAACGGCACGGTAACCACCGCGCCATCGGACACTTCGTTTCTCATATTAATCGGAACAAAGTAGGTATATTCACAGTCTGCATGATACGGCACATCAAGTATATGAACTTTTGCGCATATGCTCATATATAAATCCTCCTGTTCATACAGATGGGAAATTGTTGATTTCAAAATGTTGCCGACTTTATTTATGAAAGCCAGGCGCCTCGGTTATTTGTCTTCACCGTCTCCGTCAACACTGTATCCGCTGTCGTCATCGAATACCTCGTGCGCACCCATAAGTTCCTTACTGTCAAACTCGTCTTCTTCCGTCTCATCATCAAGCTCATTGAGATCTTCATCCGCTCCGTCGTCGAGAACCTCGTCCTCGTCGATCTTTTCGCTCCTGAAAGGATTTTTCTCCGTTCTTTCCGGCTCTTTTGGAAGTTCCGGTATCTGTTCTACGACAACCGTGGAATCCTCATATCCTTCCTCACCCGGAAGAAATACCTCAAACTCGCCGTTTTTGAGATCCCATACGGCGTTTTTTACAGCCTTTTCGTCTCTGTATTCTTTCTTTATGAGTGACGCAAGATCACGGTCGGTTTCCTTATTGGCTATCATTCTCTCGGCTATCTGACGTTCTCTTAAATACTCGTTGGTTATCATTCTTGCGCACTTGGCGGTAGCCATAACAAGCGAATATTTATTGAGACGCACTTTCCCGTCTTTTTCCGTTGCCTTCAATAATTCCTGAATTGATGGATAAAGCATAATAAACTCCTTATTTCTGTATATGTTAAATAAATTTTTCGGCTATTGTTTTTGTGTATTTTGTTTTCTGATGCTCGGCTTTTATTATATCGTAAATAAGTTCCGCACATTTATCTGCCTCACCGTCGTTGTTGACTACCGAATAGTCGTAATTTTCGATGAGTTTTATTTCCTCTTTTGCACGGTTAAGGCGCCATTTTATGACGTCGTCCGTTTCCGTGCCGCGCCCGCGCAACCGTTTTTCAAGGCTGTCTGCGTCGGGCGGAGTAAGCATAATCGTAACCGCCCCGCGCACCTTTTTCTTTACCTGCATAGCGCCGTCAACCTCTATTTCGAGTATAATGTCGCGCCCTGCTTTATTTGCTTTCAGAACCTCTCTTTTAAGAGTTCCGTAATAATTTCCGCAGTAGGTGGTGTGTTCAAGCACCTCGCCCTTTTCGATAAGCTTTTCAAACTCATCTTTGGAGATAAAGTGGTAATGAACGCCGTTTATCTCGCCTGCCCTCGGTGCCCTGGTCGTTGCCGACACGGAAAGCGATAATTCGGGGTGATTCCCAATAAGACTGTTTACCACGGTGCCCTTGCCGCTCCCTGCCGGACCTGAAATAATAAAAAGCAATCCTTTTTTCATTTTTCCTCTCCATTATCGACGGTCGGCGTTCCGTTTAATCTCTCGCTTATTGCGTCCGTGGTAAGAGCAGACAAAATAACGTGATCGGAGTCGGTTATTATAACGCTTTTTGTCCGTCTGCCGCTTGTGCAGTCTATAAGCCTTGCACTTTCCTTTGCCTCGGCAACCGTTCTTTTTGCAGGTGCAGATTCGGGAGATACTATTGCTACTATGCGGCTGTCGAGAATTATATTGTTGAATCCTATGTTTATAAATTTCATCCTCTCACTCTATGTTCTGTATATGCTCCATGATTTTTTCAAGTTCGTTCTTGACATTCACCACAAGATGCGCAGTATCGGCGTTTGAAGCCTTTGAGCCTATCGTGTTTATCTCTCTGTTCATCTCCTGAACGAGAAAATCGAGCTTCCTTCCGGCAGGCTCGCCTGACTCCGCTATCTCGTAAAACGCGTCGAAATGGCTTGACAGACGGACAAGTTCCTCGTCTATTGCGACCTTATCGGCAAATATCGCAACCTCGGTAAGTATCCTCTGCTCATCTATATTTACCGAGTTGTCGTTTAAGAATTTTACTATCCTGTCCTCAAGTTTTTTTGCGTATCCGTTTATATCATCATCGGAATTTTCCGATATTTCCGCTACATAACCCTTTATATTTTCTATCTTTTCGCATATATTACGATAGAGATTTTCTCCCTCGATCTCACGCCTTTTTATAAACTGCGGTATAGCCTCGTCAAGAATTTCTTTTATATCGTTCCAGTCCTTTTCAAGATCGTCCTCGGGCTTTCGCAGTGAGAAAATATCCTTGTTTGCGGCAACGCGCATAACAGAGATATCGTCTTTCAGCTCAAACGTGTCGCGCAGCTTGTAAAGTGCGTCAAGGTATGATTTCGTGTATGCAGTGTCAAGGCATATCTCAACCCCCTCCTGCTCAAGCATATCCACGTTTACAGATACGTCTATCTTTCCCCTTACAATACCTCTTGACTGAAGATACTGTCTTATCTTATCCTCAAGAAAAGTGTAAAGCCTCGATATTCTGACGCTGCAATCAAAAAATCTGTTGTTTACCGATTTTATCTCGACGGTGATATCCTTGCCGCCGACTGTTCCCCTCGCTCTTGCAAACGAGGTCATACTTCTGAACATCCTCAATACTCCTTGGTTTATATTATATAAATATTTTAGCGCACGCAAAGATAACTTGTCAACTTTTTTAATATAATATTGTATAAATGAACAAAGTCACGACATTTTGAGCCGTGACTTTTGTAATATCATACAAATAAAAATTGTTTATTCTCCGAAAAATCTGTCTATGCGTAATCTGTGCCTTAAATTGTGTTTATAAATGAGCGTCAGACGTGAAAGCGCGATATCATAAATTATAAATGCCACAATCCCGAGCACGAAAAACATGACTTCAAAATACCAGGCGTCCTGCAACATGAACACGAAAAACATGAGAAGAATGTCAGCGCAGACGGAAATTATAATGTAAAGTATCTTGAAAAGCCACGAAAGCGGTTTTTTCGACTTTTCAAAAAATATTTTAAGTACGGGGTAAAGTCCGAAGAGCGCATACTCGACGGCTACCAGTTTTGACGGCAGGATAAGAAATGCAATAATTGAGGTAGCGGCGTAAACCGGTATTGCCTTTGCACCCATTTCGTATCCGCAGACAAATATACAGACTGACGCTATAAGAACGGAAGTTAAATCCATGACCTCGATAAAGGAGCCAAGGAAAAGTATAACCGTGCCGAGCGCCGCCATCATAGCCGAAAAGGCTATGTATTTCGTTTTTTTCATCAGTAGCAGCCTCTGCCGCACATGCAGTCCATGCAGGCAAGGCACGAGCAGACATCGCACAGGTTGCACCCGACTGTTCCCGTATTGTTAGGGTTTCCGTAATTGCCCGATCTTGCACGGAGATTTTCTCTCATAGCCTGATACTCGGCATTGCCGGGATCCATTTCGCAAGCGTTGTCTATGTGTTTGACAGCGTCGAAATAATATCCTCTCTGAATAAGCACGCAGCCTTTCAGAAAATGCCATTCTGCGCCTCTTTTTTCTTTTTCTATTTTGTTGAGCGAAGATTCTGCGGTATTGAAATCGCCTCTGTTTATAGCGACTCTTATATCCGCATACATAGGATCGTGCGAAGAAGTGTTCTGCGCATTGAAAGAACTTCCTTTTGTTTCCCCTGCCCTTATGCGAAGTATCTCGTCATACGCCTCGTTTATTTCCTTCATTTTTTCTTCCGCAAGATCGGACACGGGGCTGTCCGCATAATTATCAGGGTGATATTTTTTTGCAAGTTCTCTGTACGCTTTTTTTACTTCCTCGTTCGTTGCGCCCGGAGATATTCCGAGTACTTCGTAGGGATCTTTCATTTGTTTGTCCTCCGATTAAAATCGTAACGTCGGTGTTAATCTTTTGATTTATTGTAACACATATATGCGACGAAATAAAGAAAACTGTGTTAAAAGTGTGTGAAATTCATACCATTTCGGAAAGAATTTTTTCAGTTTCGCTTTTCATGCCGTCGTAAGTAACGTTTTTTACTATCCTCTCAACATCTCTGTGGGAAGAAAAGTCTATAAGTTCGACGCTTTTGCTCATCGCCTCAAGCTCAAGTATCATGGCACATTTCATGGTTTCGACGGTATCTTTTGTTATCTCTTTTCCGAATGCGTTTACTATCGGGTTGAAAGAACGATTCTTTATATCGTCTTTAAAATCGTCACAGGCGTCGATAATGAATATCCATCTGCCAAGATGCCTGCCGATATCGTATGC
>CAMETB010000078.1 GCA_945936265.1 uncultured Clostridia bacterium | reverse complement strand
AAGCCTCCCTTGCGGCAGGAGCAAGCCCCTGCCCTACGAAAAACCGTTACTTTTTTACAAACGGACCGTCGGGGACGCCGGTCCCTACGAGGTGCAAATTGTTTGTCGGACCGTCGGGGACGCCGTCCCCTACAAGTACGTCGAGGAATGAATAAGACGCTACGAAAAAGTCATAAGATGAAGAAATTCTTTAGAATTTCAACCTTATTATTTTTCTCATTTACTCATTGTACAAAAAGTAGGAGGCGGATTTTACACCACCTCCATTTATTTTGGATAAACCGACTTTTTCGGTGTCGTCAAATTAGGGGTCCTCAAAAAGTGCTTCACACTTTTTGGGGTTCCCGTAGTAGGGGTTCCCCGAAACGAGTGCGCGAATTTTGGGGGTTCCCGTAGGACAGCCCCGTTTATTCTTCGTCCTGAAGGGCGTCGTAACCCTCCTCGCCCGTGCGGACCTTTACTACGTTTTCAACGTCATAGACGAATATCTTACCGTCGCCGATGTGACCCGTGTAAAGAACTTTCTTTGCGGTTTCTATAACCTCACGTACGGGAACTTTGCTTACTACGATGTCAACCTGAATCTTAGGAAGCAAGGTGGGCTCTACGGCTACGCCACGGTAGTACTCGGGGCGTCCTTTCTGTACTCCGCAACCCATTACGTGAGACACTGTCATACCCGTGATTCCTATATTGGTCATCGCGTTCTTGAGCGTTTCAAGCATACGCTCTTTACATATGATCTCTACCTTTGTGAACTTTACTCCGTCCTTTGCGGGTTTTTCAAACGTCGGAACGGCCTTGACCTCGACTGCCTCGGCAACCGGAACATCACCCGTTACCGCTACAGCGTCGGCATAATCGATATTCTCAACGGCATATACAAAGTCGGCATATGCGCTCGGCAGACCGTGCTCGGTAGAATCAAGTCCCTTGATTTCTTCCTCTTTACTTACTCTCAAGCCTACGGTTTTGTCTATTACCTTAAAGGTTATATATATTGTCACTACGGTCCATGCGGCTATGCAGATAACACCCAGGAACTGTATGCCGAGTACTTTCATACCTGCGCCGAAACTTGTGCCGTGAATGAGCGCATATATGGGGCCGTCAACTCCCGCAGAAGCGCTCGATGTTGAGAGAAGTCCTGCGGCAATGGTTCCCCAGATTCCGTTTGCACAGTGAACCGCAACCGCACCTACGGGGTCGTCTACATGGAGTTTGAGATCAAGGAGATTTACTACCCATACAACCAGAAGACCCGAAACTACACCTATTATCGTTGCGCCTATGGCATCTACATTTGCGCAGCCTGCGGTAACGCCGACAAGTCCAGCCAAAGAAGCGTTTAAGCACATTGAAACATCAGGCTTTCCATTTTTGAGCCAAGTGTATATCATACAAACAACCGTTGCAACGGCAGGTGCTATCGTGGTAGTGGTAAGAATTTGTGCAAGTTCGGAAACGCTCTTTGCGGCAGCACCGTTAAAGCCGTACCAGCCGAACCACAAAATGAAGCAACCGAGGGCGCCGAGAGGTATAGAGTGGCCCTGAATTGCGTTTACCTTTACAACCTTACCCGATGCGTCCTTTATATATTTTCCGATACGCGGGCCGAGCATTGCTGCACCGATAAGAGCAGCTATACCGCCGACCATATGTATTGCGCTCGAGCCTGCATAATCTATGTAGCCGAGTTTTGAGAGCCAGCCGCCGCCCCAGATCCAGTGAGCCTCGATAGGATAAATTATAAGGCTTATAACACCGGAATATATACAGTATGAAAGAAACTTCGTTCTCTCTGCCATAGCGCCGGAAACTATTGTTGCCGCCGTTGCACAGAACACGAGGTTGAATACAAAGTTGCTCCAATCATAAGTTGCAAAATTTGCAAAAATGTCCATGTTCGGAATACCGACAAGTCCAAACAAGGCGTCCTCACCGAGCATAAGCCCTGCACCGAGGACCATAAACATAACGGTTCCTATACAAAAGTCCATCAGGTTCTTCATTATGATATTGCCTGCGTTCTTTGCTCTTGTAAAGCCCGTCTCTACCATTGCGAAGCCTGCTTGCATAAAGAATACAAGCGCTGCGCCTATCAAAAACCAAATACTGAATGCGTCTTCCATAAAAATTTTTCACTCCTTCTTTATTAAATAAAATCGTCGGACCCCCGAAGGGATCCGACAACTCCATTGTTATCGCTTTATATTGATTTATGAAAATTATCTTACGCCAAAGAGGAGGTCGCCGTAAGTAGGCATGGGCCAATACTCTTTTGCAGTCATCGTTTCCATCTCGTCAACGACGACTCTTAATTCATTCATTGCGCTGATAACATATTTCTCATACGCTTTTGCGTTCTCCTCGGGATCGGCAATGCCCTTTACTTTCATTATCTCGTCTTCAAGAGCCTTTGCCTTTTCGTATGCTGCGGTATTAAGACCCGAGAGTTTTGTTGCAACTTCCTTCTCGTATCCCGCATCCATACCGAGCGAGGTCTTCAACTGTACTGTCTTTGCAAGGTCTTTCGTATATTTTGATACGGCGGGGATTATCATCTTCTTTGCCATATCTACCATCGTAAGAGCCTCTATGTTGATAACCTTTGAATAGTTTTCAAGCAAGATCTCATATCTTGATTTAAGTTCTGTTTCGCTGTAAACCTTGTTCTCGGTAAAGAGTTTAACATTCTTTTCGTCGAGCAGATGAGGAATTGCGTCGGGAGTTGATTTGAGATTCATAAGCCCTCTCTTTTCAGCTTCCTTTATCCACGACTCGTCGTAACCGTTGCCGTTGAACAATATTCTCTTATGCTGCTTTATAGTATCTTTTACAAGCTCGTGAAGCGTGGAGGTAAAGTCTTTTGCATCGGCAAGTTTGTCATAAAACTCTCTCAATACCTGTGCGACTGCCGTATTGAGAACCGTGTTGGGCCCTGCAATTGATGCGGATGAACCGAGCATACGGAACTCAAACTTATTACCGGTAAACGCAAACGGAGATGTTCTGTTTCTGTCCGTCGAATCTTTCGGGAACTTCGGAAGAATGTGAACGCCTATCTTCATCTGCTCCTTTTCCTTTGCGCTGTACTTCTCGTCTTTCTCGATGGCTTCAAGTACTGCGGTAAGCTCATCTCCGAGGAACATTGAAACAACGGCGGGCGGCGCCTCGTTTGCGCCGAGACGGTGGTCGTTGCCTGCGGACGCTACGGAGAGACGGAGCAAATCCTGATAATCGTCAACCGCTTTTATAACTGCGGACAGGAAAAGCAGGAACTGCGCATTCTCGTATGGGGTTTCACCCGGTTCGAGAAGGTTTACGCCTGTGTTGGTGCAAAGCGACCAGTTATTATGCTTTCCGCTTCCGTTTACCCCCGCAAAAGGCTTCTCGTGAAGCAGGCATACAAGTCCGTGCTTCTTTGCAACCTTCTGCATTACCTCCATGGTAAGTTGGTTGTGATCCGTTGCAAGATTGGTAGTTGTAAATATCGGAGCAAGTTCATGCTGTGCCGGGGCAACCTCGTTATGCTCGGTCTTTGCAAACACGCCGAGTTTCCAGAGCTCTTCGTTAAGATCTTTCATGTAAGCCTGCACTCTCGGCTTTATTGAACCGAAATAGTGATCGTCGAGCTCCTGTCCCTTGGGCGCTTTCGCTCCGAAAAGCGTTCTGCCCGTGTATATAAGGTCGGGGCGCTTATCAAACATTTCCTTGTCTACAAGGAAGTATTCCTGCTCCGGACCCACCGTCGTCTTCACCGAGGTTACATCCTCGTTACCGAACAGTTTAAGTATTTTAAGAGCCTCTTTTCCGAGCACTTCCATCGAACGAAGCAGAGGAGTCTTTTTATCGAGCGCCTCGCCGCCGTACGAACAAAATGCAGTCGGTATGTAAAGGGTGCTGTCTTTTATGAATGCGTAAGACGTAGGATCCCATGCGGTATATCCTCTTGCCTCAAAAGTTGCGCGGAGTCCGCCCGACGGGAAACTTGAAGCGTCCGGCTCGCCCCTTACGAGTTCTTTGCCTGAAAACTCCATAATAACGGCGGAGTCGCCTACAGGAGAAATAAAGCTGTCATGCTTTTCCGCAGTTATTCCGGTCATAGGCTGGAACCAATGCGTATAATGCGTTGCCCCTTTCTCTATCGCCCAATCCTTCATTGCATTTGCGACAACATTTGCCGCCGTAAGATCAAGATGTTTGCCGTTTTTTATGGTATTCTGTATCGACTTGTAAACATCTTTCGGAAGACGCTGTTTCATAACCTCGTCGTTAAATACCATTGAACCGAAAATCTCTGATACGTTACTCATATAATTTCTCCTTATCTTCGCTTTGGTTTTATTATGAGAAAAGCGTCGCAGCATGGTAATTCTGCGACGCCTTTGTCATCTATGGTTGCATTATAACCTCTTTTACACGGTTTGTCAATACCTTTTTTGAAATTTTCCGAAATTTTTTTCTTGACACAAAAGCATCTTGATTATATAATTGTTTTAACGGAAGGACCGACACTAATTATAAATATGCTTTTGTAAAGGTCCGGTTACCGATTTTTTGCTTTTCGGAGGCTTTTATGCTCTATACAAAAGATGAAGTCATAGAATATGTGCGCTCGGAGGATGTAAAATTCATTCGTCTTGCGTTTGTTGACGCTCTCGGCAATCAGAAGAATATATCGGTGCTTGCCGGCGAGATAGAAAGAGCTTTTGATGCGGGAATTTCCTTTGACGGCTCGGCAATAGAGGGCTTTTCAACGGTAAACAAATCCGATTTATTTCTACGCCCTAATCCTTCAACGCTGTCTGTTCTGCCTTGGCGTCCCTCTCACGGTAAGGTGGTGCGTATGTTCTGCGATATTGAAAATCCCGACAAAACGCCTTATGAATCCTGCCCGAGATATATTCTTGAGCGTGCGGTAAAGGAAGCGCAAAAAAACGGTATTACGGTAAATATAGGTACGGAATTTGAATTTTACCTTTTTAAAACCGACGAGAACGGGTGCAAGACAAATGAGCCGTATGACCATGCCGGATATATGGATATCGCACCTCTTGACAAGTGTGAAAACGTAAGAAGGGAGATATGTCTCTCTCTTGAGAACATGGGTATTGTACCCGAAACCTCGCATCACGAGGAGGGTCCCGGGCAAAACGAGATAGATTTCCGTTTTTCAGGCGCTCTTTGCGCCGCGGATGATGCTGTAACATTCGCAAGTGTGGTAAGAACGATAGCCGCGCAAAACGGTCTCTTTGCGGATTTTTCTCCAAAGCCACTTGAAAACGAAAGCGGCAACGGAATGCATATAAACATGTCGGTAAGGGATCTATTCGGAAACAATATCCCGTACGAACATTTTATGGCGGGTGTGATTGAACATCTTCCGGAAATTATCGCCTTTACCAATCCTGTTGAAGAATCGTACAAAAGGCTCGGTATAATGAAAGCGCCGTCGGTTGTCGGATGGTCTCACTTTGACAGGACGCAGTGCATAAGAATACCCGCTGCAACGGGTGAATACGAGAGGTTTGAGATAAGAAATGCAGATGCATCTTCAAATCCTTATATAGTTTATGCACTCCTTATATATGCGGGGCTTGACGGTATGAGACGCTCACTCGATTTACCGACAGAATATTCTTCGGAGAAGCCGGAAAACAATTTTAAAAAATTGCCCGCATCGCTTGAGGAAGCAAGAAAAATATCGAATAAGAGCGATTTTGTAAAGCCTACAAAATCATATAAAGAGGTAGAGAATGATAGAAAAAGAACCTGCAAAAGTTCTTATAGTGTCCGGCTCGGAAAAGGGTGCCGAATACCTTCTCGGAATATTCTCTCCTCCGCTGTTCGAGCCTCCGTGCGTAACCAACAACGCGGGAGAGGCAAAGAGGCGAATGGCACAGACGGAATATGATATTGTGGTGATAAACGCACCGCTTAAAGATGAGTTCGGAACATCTTTTGCGACAGATGTTGCAAACGACACCTACTCGGGAGTTATGATGCTTATAAAAAGCGATATTTTCGACCAGGTATCGTGCGGACTTGAGGAGCTTGGAATTTTCACGGTTTCAAAGCCGACAAACGCATCTCTTGTCTATTCTGCGTCAAGACTTTGTCTGGCGACGCGGGCAAGGTTGCTTCGCGCCGAAAAGAAAAATGAGAGTTTGCTGAACAAGATGGAGGAGATTCGCCTTGTAAACCGTGCAAAGTGGCTCCTTATACAAAATCTCGGAGTTTCCGAGGCGGAGGCGCACCGCCTTATCGAAAAGCAAGCCATGGATATGCGCCAGAGCAAACGCGATATCTGCATAAGGCTTATAAGAACTTATGAAAACTGACAGCAAAAATTTTGTCAAAATATCTTGACAAATGCTTTCATATGTATTAAAATAAATCGAACAAGGGCGTTCAGTCTGGCGGGCTTTTTATCCCGTCTTTCGGAGCGCCTTATTTTACTTGATTTTTCGGAGAATTATATCGGAGGGAGATGATTTTATGAACAACACGAAGTATATTTTTGTTACAGGCGGAGTTGTATCGGGTCTTGGAAAAGGAATTACGGCGGCATCGCTCGGAAGGCTTCTCAAAGCAAGGGGACTTAAGGTTGCGGCGCAAAAGCTCGACCCTTACATAAACGTTGACCCCGGCACAATGAGCCCTTATCAGCACGGCGAGGTCTATGTTACCGAGGACGGGGCGGAAACCGACCTTGACCTCGGCCACTACGAGCGCTTCATTGACGAAAATCTCAATAAGTTTTCCAACCTCACCACCGGAAAGGTTTACTGGAACGTGCTCAACAAGGAGCGCCGCGGCGAATACCTCGGCTCAACCGTTCAGGTCATTCCCCACATCACGAACGAAATCAAGGCTTTCATCTATACCGTTGCGGAAAAGACCGACGCCGACGTTGTCATC
>CAMETB010000077.1 GCA_945936265.1 uncultured Clostridia bacterium | reverse complement strand
CTGCGCCGCCCGACATTGACATTTTGAAATTCGGGTCCGCCTGCTTTACACCCACATTTTTGTAAGTGCCGCAGTGCCCGTCATAGCACATACTTAAAACTGCAGCAAGTTCAAAGGGAGAGAAGTATTGCTCCCTGCCGAGCCATGTTCCGTCCGGTTCATTAAGCGGCTCTATTGACGAGATATATCCGAGCCCGATTTTCTTTTCCTGATCGGGTGCTACCTGTATAAGAGAAGGGTCTGTATCCTTATTACTGCCGTAGCGCGCAACGTACTGAAATATCATTTTCGCAAAACTCATATAGTTTGCGGGATCGGTTGACGGATGCGTACCATCTTTCGGGGAGCGTTTGTTATGCGAGGTTATAACGGGACAGACATTTATTCCGTATTTATGAAGTCTGCCGTAGTAATCGTCAAAGTCCCACGCTTTGTTCATACTCGGGTTTACGGCTATTCTGGTATTTTCTCCGTCGGGTATTGTAGTCCAGAGCCACGGATGATATTCTCTTATGTAGTTTACGGCTCTGTTTATGTCATCCGCATCGTTTACAAACGCATTCATTCCTACAAATTCACCGAGTTTTGTTTTCGCATGCGGCTTTTTTGCAGGCACTTTAGGAGAAATATTTTTAACCTTGTAACCGTAGAGAAGTATTTCGCTCGGGGCAATGTTGTTGTTGAAAGTGAAGTTTATATACTGTGTGTCGAAATCTATTTTGAAACCGCACCATTTCTGCCCTTCGGGAGTGAAAATTTTGTCCAGTTCCCACTTAAATGGCGTTCCCATGCGCACATTGGCGGGATTTGCGCCGTAATTGTTGTAGATATAAATATCGGTGATACGGTAAACTCCGCCGAGATCAACGGTGAACGAGAGATCCGTCTGACCTATCCACCAATGGTCGTACCTCGGGTGCACCTTCGGTGTTTCTCCCTCGACGCCGTAAAGCGGGTCTCCGTCGGTATCAAACTCGCAAAAGAAATTGGCAACATTTTCGATACCCATATCGTTTATTATCATATCCGGTGTGATTCTGATTTTTTCGGGCTTTTTCATATAAAACTCCTTTTGTCAATCTGAAAAGACAAGTATGGGACATTCACTTACATTTACGGTGACAGCGCCGTCGCTTACTTCAAGAGAAGATGAAACTCCGCTTTTTTCTTCATTCCGGAATTCCACAAGGGTGGCGTTACTGCCATCTATATTCAGTTTAAAATTATCAACTCTTACATCATCCATAGTAGGACACCATACGGCATAACATGATTTTCCTTCGCCGTTTTCAAACCTGTATATCCATACGTCCTCATTACCTGAGTCTATAACCTCGGCAAAATACATATCGTTCATATTGTTTTTGAGCGTATAAATGTAGTAGTATGAATCTTTGTATTCTCCGTCTGATGTGACAACACCGCTGGTTCCGTATTTACCGACTGAGGTTTCTTCATTCCCGACATCCTTGCACATATACATTGCCGCACGGTCAATCCCCGCCTCGGCGAACATAAAGTAAGCACGAACAAGCCACATGGCCTGCACCTGCCTGCCTGTGTAGGGACCGTATGCATGCGCCGAGTTTTCCGTTTCGTAACTCTGGTTTGTATCCCATCCGAACTCCGTCAGCCATATTTCAATATCCGGGTAGTATTTGTTTCTGTAGTCTATAAGCTCTTTAAGCTCGTCGCTTACTATATTGCCTATCTCGGGGCAAACTCCTGTGTAAACGGTATATCCGTTATATGAAATCTGCTTTCTGCAATAGTTGTGAACATTGAATGCGTCAAGACCTACTGTGCCGTCCGGTCGATTGTTTACAAGCCAGAAAACCATTGATTCTATATATCGCTTGTTTATTCCGGCAAGACCTGCCATGGCAACCTTCATGTCCGGGTTTGCCGTTTTTATCCCCACACCGCTGCCATCGGGGGCTTTGACAGTCGAATTATGTCCGTCGTATGCGCAGGAGGTAAGCGCTGCCAACTGATACGGAGTGTATCCGTTGTTTCCCTCGCCGTTCGGCTCGTTTCCTATTTCTATCCATTTTATATTTATATCGTCTTCGCTTTCGCTGTATAGTTTTGCACCGTACTCAAGATAAATATCATCATCCGTGGTATTTGGATTGAAACCATATCTGCGTGCAAACTGATGTACAAACTCTCCGTACATAACGTAAGATGCGGGAGAATATCTGTCAGAGCCTTCAAGCGCCGGGGAATCGGCTTCGGAGGTATACATAAGGCAGGGAACGACGGATACTTCCGCAAGAGTCATTTCGTTATAAAATCTGTCGTAAGACCAGTAATCCATAATGAAATGAGTTCCCGGATTGGGATAACTCGATTTGTTGTACGCCCGCGTCCATGTGAAGTAATCACGGAAGTAGTTTGCACACCATAACTCCGAATATTTATCGCCTATATTTCCGTTTATTCCGAGAAAATATGAAAACGGCTTGCTCTTATGCGACTCGGTATTTATCTCATCGCGCTCTCCGACTTCATATCCGTAAAAAAGAATTTCGGTTGGAGCCTGACCGTTTTTGAAGCTCAGATTTACATATCTGTAATCTCCGCCTATATCTATTCTCGTCCATTTGTATTTTTCGCCGGTGGAGGTTTTTGAAAATTCATACTTGAACGGAGTACCCGCTTCAACGGTAATCGATTTCCCGTCGCCCTGATAATAGACATATATGCTGTCAACATAGTGAACGCACTTAAGATCGACTGTCACATCGTAAACAGCCTGAAGATCGTCTTCGTCTATGTCTCCGTCGGAATCCGCGTCGTAAACCGCAACCGTTTCCGAAACCAATCCCGGGTTGTCAAGACGGGGGTCTTTTGCATTTTCCTGCTCGTCAAACAACTTGCTGAAATCTTTAAGAGAATTACCGACATAAGTCATTTCTTTGTAGTCTACATTTATGATGCCTATCTCGCCCCGGCTTTTTTCCTTGCAGGAAACCGCAAACGCAAGAAATACGGCAATCGATAAAATAAGCAGTAAAGCACATGGTATTTTCTTCTTCATATGTACCTCCCATGGAGAAGCCTTTTTATACAGTATAATATATGATACATAAAAAGTCAAGTAAAATAAGACGTTTGATTGTACAAATTTTACATACATAAGGCGCCCTTCTGTAAATATTATTCCTGTCGTCCCATTATTTACAGAAAATTAACAAAACGAATATTGATAATCTATGCATTTTGATATAAAATTATAATGGAGTTGAATGGGCAATTCACTCTTTTTCTAAAAAGAAAGGACAACTTGTGATGGATATTTTTTCGATAATTACTCTTATCGGCGGCCTTGCGTTTTTCCTTTACGGAATGAGCGTTATGTCGGGCGGTCTTGAGAGAATGGCAGGAGGAAAACTCGAAAGTTCTCTTAAAAAAATGTCGTCAAATCCCATGAAAGGACTCGCTCTCGGAATGGGAATAACAATAGCAATACAATCATCGTCCGCTATGACGGTAATGCTTGTCGGACTTGTAAACTCGGGTATTATGTCCCTGTCGCAGACAATAGGCGTCATAATGGGCTCCAATATAGGAACGACGCTAACCCCGTGGATAACGTCGCTCTCCGGTATAGACAGTTCAAATCCGTTTCTGAGAATGCTCAACCCGTCGAGTTTTGCACCGATAGTCGCACTTGTCGGAGTAATTTTCATAATGGCGTCAAAAACCAATCGTAAGAAAAAGGATATAGGCGCAATCCTTTGCGGCTTTGCAATTCTTATGACGGGAATGACTTTTATGTCGGATGCCGTAAAACCCCTTCGCGAAATGGAGGGAATAGAGAACGTACTCGTTATGTTTGACAATCCCTTTTTCGGAGTACTGATAGGCGCCGTCATCACGGGAATAATTCAGTCTTCCGCAGCGTCTGTTGCAATGCTTCAATCACTCTCAAGCGTCGGCAAACTCACCTACGGTGCGGCAATACCTATAATTATGGGACAGAATATAGGCACCTGCGTAACCGCCCTTATATCAAGTATAGGAGTAAACAGGAACGCAAAAAGAGTTGCGGTTGTTCATATGTCGTTCAACCTTATAGGAACAGGTGTTTGCCTCGCTTTGTTCTACGGCCTTAACGCAATTTTTAATTTTGCGTTTACCACGTACAGTATAGACGGCGTCGGCATAGCCATTGTCCATACAATATTCAATCTGTTCACAACTCTTTTGCTTCTCCCGTTCTCAAAGCTTCTTGAAAAGATAGCAAACTTCGTCATAAAAGATAAACCGACTAAAGAAGAGAAGGAAACATTTATCGACAACCGTTTGTTCTTTACTCCCTCTCTTGCACTTACCGAGTGTGAAAACCTCACCAAACGTATGTGTTCCATTTCCCACGATACGATAGTTCTTTCCATAAATAATTTAAGGCACTATGACGAAAAGGCTTCGCAGACTATACTTGATAACGAGGCAAGAGTAGATAAATACGAGGACAGCCTCGGCACCTACCTTGTAAAACTTTCGTCACGGACGCTCTCAATACCGGACAGCCGAAAGGTGTCAAAGCTTCTTCACACAATAGGCGATTTTGAAAGACTCAGCGACCACGCGGTAAATATCCTGAAAGTTGCCGAGGAGATTCATGATAAGAAGATAGAATTTTCCGACAGTGCCAAGGCGGAGATAAAGACAATAACTAAGGCACTTTGCGAAATACTCGATATAACCTCGCAGTCGTTCATAAACGGCGACATAGAACTTGCTAAGAAAGTCGAGCCGCTTGAGCAGGTAATAGACGTTCTCATCTCCGAGGTAAAGACAAATCATGTAAACAGACTTCAGACTGGCGAATGTACGATAGAACTCGGCTTTGTCCTCTCCGATCTTCTTAACAATTACGAAAGAGTTTCGGACCATTGCTCCAATATTGCCGTTGCCCTGATAGAGACCTCGCACAGCAGTTTTGAAACGCATGAGTACTTAAACTCCGTAAAGAGCGACAAGAACGAGGAATTTATAAACGAATACAACGAGTATTCCGAAAAATACAAAATTTAATATTCAAATCATGAAAACGGCAGGCGAAAGCTTGCCGTTTTTTCGTGCGAAAGGCAGAAATTTGAGTCTCAAAAAAGTCGAAAAATAAATTGTAACAAATTTGTGAATAATATTGACTAATTATGATATATGTGTTACAATGTTTGCAGATTTAAGAAAATAACGGAGAACGGGTCGTGCGGCAGCTTCAAAGCCGCCTTTTGCCGACAAAGCCGGTTGATTGTTTTTGACGACCATCCGTTTTTAATTATGTGCTTTACTTGTTGCGTTTTTCGCACGGAGGATATATGGAAATAGTAAGTAAAATAAATGAGATTCTCGGTATTATATTCTTGGTATGTTATGCATATCAGTTCTTTTTTGTGGCTATACCTTTTATCGTAAAGGATAAACCTCATAAGCCGACAGTGCCGCACAGGTACGGAATCCTTATTTCCGCAAGAAATGAGGAAATGGTAATAAAGAACCTTATTGACAGTATAAAAAATCAGACTTATGACAGCAGTCTTGTAACCGTTTTCGTAGTAGCAGACAACTGTACCGACAATACGGCGAAAATTTCAAGAGATGCCGGCGCGGTGGTTTACGAGCGCTTCAATACCGAACAGATAGGTAAGGGTTATGCTCTTGAGTTTCTCTACGGCAAGATAGTTCAGGATTATGGAGATTCATATTTTGATGCCTATATGATATTCGACGCCGATAATGTTCTCGATAATCACTACATAGAAGAGATGAATAAAACTTTCTCCGACGGGTATGCTGTCGCAACAAGTTACAGAAACTCCAAAAACTACGGAGATAACTGGATAAGTGCCGGATATGGTCTTTGGTTTTTAAGAGAGTCCAAGTATCTGAACTATTCAAGAAAACTTCTTAATACAAGTTGCGCCGTTTCCGGAACCGGATTTATGTTCTCCTCCGAAGTAATAAGAGAAGCAGGCGGATGGAAGTTCTTCCTTCTTACCGAGGATATAGAGTTTACGATTTATAATGTTCTTAAAGGAAGAAAAATAGGATATTGCAAGGACGCTCATTTGTACGACGAACAGCCTACGAGTTTCATTCAGTCGTGGAACCAGCGTATGCGCTGGGCAAAGGGATATATACAGGTTTGGGCAAAATACGGCTTTGGACTTATTAAAAATATATTCTCCCCCAAGTTCACATCCTGCTACGACATGACAATGACAATTTTGCCGGCGCTCATAATAAGCGTGACTATGGTACTCAATACTACAATAGGCGTGCTTTGCGGCCTTATATTGCAGCAAAATGTTATTCCCGTTTTGCTAAGCTTCTTAAACGGCTTAAAGGCATCCTACATAACGCTTTTCATAATCGGAGCCATAGCGGTCATAACCGAGTGGAAGCATATCCATTGCAAAGCGATAAAGAAGATTTTTTATACCTTCACCTTCCCGATATTTATGCTCACCTACGTTCCGATAACGATGGTTGCAATAGTAAAGAAGGTAGAGTGGAAGCCCGTTAAGCACACAAGAGCAAGAACGCTTGACGATATAAAGAAGGACAAAAAAGAGGAAAAGGAAATCGAAACTCCGGTTGCCTGAAAAGCAAAATTAATAAATCATTATACATGCACTCCCGATATGTTCCTTTTCAAAAAAGACCCCGCTGATTTCTCAAAAAGAAAATATAACAAAAGGCTTACACAAGCGAATTGTGTAAGCCAATTTTGTTTATAGACAAGTCTGAAAAATCACTTTTTCATCGCTTCCTCGACGGCAACGGCAACTGCAACGGTTGCGCCAACCATCGGGTTGTTACCCATACCGATAAGTCCCATCATCTCAACGTGAGCGGGAACGGAGGACGAGCCTGCGAACTGTGCGTCGGAGTGCATAGATCGGAAGAGCGTCGTG
>CAMETB010000076.1 GCA_945936265.1 uncultured Clostridia bacterium | reverse complement strand
GGTATGGGCTTTCCGCAGGATGTGGGGTTATATTCATCGAGAGGAACGACGGAAATAAGCGGAGCACACTCCGTAATTCCATATCCCTGCGAAACTTTTATTCCGAAACTTGCAAATGCGTCAACCATATGAGGATCGAGCGCCGCGCCGCCGACTATAAAGTATTTGAGCCTGCCGCCCATAGCCTCGATAACGCTTGATAACAATTTTTTGCGAACGTTTATATGGATCTTTGAGAGCAGATCGCTCAACTTTATGCCGAAACCGAGCATTTTTTCTTTGCCTTGCTTTTTAGCCGATTTCCATATGTTTTTATAAAGTTGGTTTACGAACATAGGAACGAGTGTCATGAGCGTCGGAGAAAACTGCTTTATATTCTTGCCGACGTATTTTATTCCGTCGCTTATACATATCGTACAGCCGAATATCATAGGGGCAAGTATTCCGCAACTCATCTCATATGTGTGATAAACCGGCAGAACGGAAAGGAGGGTGTCGTCAGGCGTGAGTTGCCAGAGCGTCGGATATATTCCGTTTATGACTGCGCATATGTTTTTCTCCGAGAGCATAACTCCCTTGCTGGAGCCTGTTGTTCCCGATGTGAAAAGGAGTGCGGACATCTTTGTCTTGTCGCGTTCCCTGTCTATTTTCATATCGGTGCTTTTTGTAAGATACTCACCGAGTGCAAGTATATTTTCAAAATCGGTAAACTTTTCGGATACATACTGTTTGTCGGTAGTAAGCGTAAAATTCATCTTGTCGGCAATTATAACATTGCTGACTCCGGGTATGTCTGCCTCTTTGTCCTTGAAAAGTTTTTCGAATGTCGGGGAGCAAACTACGAAAGACGCCTCGGAATGATTCGTGAATTTTATTATCTCGTCCTCTAAAAGATACGGGTCAAGCGGGACTATAACACCACCGGCTGTGACGGTTGCAATATAGGAGGCTATCCACTCAACACTCGTTTCTCCGGTAAGTACAACCTTTTTATCCTTTACACCTAAATGAATAAATGCGAGGGTAATTTTATTTATATAATCGAGAAACTCGTTGTACGATATTTCCACAACCTCATTTCCCTTATTAAACTTAAAAAGGTTTTTATCTTTGAAAAGTTCGCTCCCGCGTTCGAGAAGTCCGTATATACTTTCTATAGTATCAGTTGCCATAATCGCTCTCCTTTTTGAGTATATCCGCAATACCGTCGTCAAGCGTTGAGAGCACATCATAGAATGTCCTCATTTTATCGGCGGGTATATCCTTTGTTATTGTTTTTATAGCTGAAGAAATTGCTTCGTTTATAATATCGTTTATGTCTTTTCCTTTTTCGGTAAGAACAAACTTTGTTTTATATGCGTGTTCGGAACCCTTTTTTATATATTCTTTATCCGTAAGCTCCGATGTTATGCGGGAAATAAAAGCCTTGTCCACTCCGCATGCGGAGGAAAGAGCGGCTGAAGACAGACCTCCCTCGTGCTCGGATATTCTTAAAATGCACATAACATGAGAACTCCTGAGACCATACGGCTCCATAACCGAGTCCTCTATGCGTTTTATGTTTTTTGCTATTCTTTCCGTGTAAAGAATAAACGGAATAAATCCTTCTTCTCTCATAATCTTCTCTCCGTAAATGTATGTCAATACTTGTATTGTATCATAAATGTATTGACTTGTCAACCATTTAATTAAAAAAAGATATATACCTTACAACTTTTTACCATAATATTTTTGAAAAAGAAAAACCGGCATAAAGCCGGCTTTTCTTTAGAGAGAGAAAACATTTAAGATAGTGCAAATTTAAAATTTCCGTATTATCAGAAATCAACTTCCGTGTCATAGTAGCAGCACTTAAGAAGTTTTTCCATTTCCTCAACGGAGGGCTGACGCGGATTGGAACCCGTGCAGGCGTCGCCCAGAGCATTTACGGCGATATCGTGAACTCTTTCGAGGAATACATTCTCGGGAACGAAGCCCTGCTCGCAGGGATAACTGTCCGCGCCGTAATTCTTTATGCAATGAGGGATGTTAAGGTCGTCGTTCATCTTACGCAGGTAAGCGATAAGAAGTTTAACCTTTTCTTTGGCGGTATCTCCGCCGAGAGCCATATAATCGGCAATCTCTGCATAGCGCTTTGCCGCCGTTTCATTCTTTGCGTTGAAAGCGATAACCTTAGGCAAATACATAGCGTTTGCGGCACCGTGAATTATATGTGCACCGTAGTCGGCAAAAGCGGCTCCGGTCTTGTGCGCCATCGAGTGAACTATGCCGAGCAGGGCGTTTGAGAACGCCATACCTGCAAGGCACTGTGCGTTATGCATACTGTCGCGCTTTTCCATATCGCCGTTGTATGATTTTACAAGATCGCTTTGGATCATCTTGATGGCGAATATAGCAAGCGGATCGGTGTAATCGCAGTTTGCGGTTGAAACATAAGCCTCGATAGCGTGGGTCATAGCGTCCATACCGGTGTGAGCAACGAGCTTCTTAGGCATTGTTTCAGCAAGATCAGGGTCAACTATTGCAACATCGGGGGTTATTTCAAAGTCTGCGATAGGATATTTGATACCTTTTTTGTAATCGGTGATTATCGAGAATGCGGTAACCTCTGTTGCCGTACCGGAAGTCGAGGATATTGCACAGAAATGAGCTTTCCTGCGAAGTGGCGGAATGCCGAATACCTTGCACATTTCCTCAAAGGTTATTTCGGGATACTCATACTTTATCCACATAGCCTTGGCTGCGTCGATAGGAGAACCGCCTCCCATTGCTATTATCCAGTCAGGCTGAATTTCAAGCATCTTTTCGGCACCTTTCATAACGGTGTCAACAGACGGGTCGGGTTCGATACCGTCTATTACGTAAACTTCCATGCCGGCTTCTTTAAGATAAGATTCGGCTTTGTCAAGAAATCCGAAACGCTTCATTGAGCCGCCGCCTACGCATATAACGGCCTTTTTACCTTTGAATGTTTTAAGTGCTTCAAGAGCACCTTTTCCGTGATAGAGATCTCGCGGTAAAGTAAATCTTGCCATAATATTTTCCTCCGCAAAAGCGTATTTATTTTTCGGTTATATAATAACATTTTGCCGCGCAAATGTGAAATATAAAAATGAAATAGAGATATTCCCAAAAGAATATAAAATCCGAAAAAGCCGTGTAAAACGCACGGCATATTGACTTTGCGCCATTTTTATGATAGAATAATGCAAAGAAAAAGACAAGCCGTAAAGGCTTGCCGTAATTGGAGCAGGTGACGGGAATCGAACCCGCGTATCAGGCTTGGGAAGCGTGCGCTCTGCCATTGAGCTACACCTGCATACAGGTTATATAAATCATATCGGAGCAAAGTATAACCCCGCCCCGACATAATGGAGCTGGTGGTGAGATTTGAACTCACGACCTGCTGATTACGAATCAGCTGCACTGCCCCTGTGCTACACCAGCGTTGTTAGCAAGTGTTATTTTACTACAAATAATTATGTTTGTCAAGAGGTTTTTTTAAATGAATTTATGTAATATTTCAGACGTAAAACGTCTTTTGTCGGAATTCAATACGGGAACCAAAAAAGGATTCGGACAGAACTTTTTAATAAACGAAGAAATACCTTATAAAATAGCCGAAGAAAGTTATCTTTGCCACATAAAAAAGGCGGGAGAGGGAAAAAGCGGAGTAATAGAAATAGGGCCCGGCATTGGAACGCTTACCTGCAAGCTGTGCGAAAGATACGATAAAGTCGTCGCCGTCGAGATAGATAAAACACTTATACCCGTGCTTGATAAAACACTTGCGGAGTATGACAACAAGGAGATTATAAATGAGGACTTTCTCAAGCTCGATCTTGAAAAACTCGTTTCGGAAAAATTCGGCGACGGGGCGGCGGTGTCAGTCTGCGCAAATCTTCCTTATTATATTACAACTCCGATAATTATGAAAATCCTTGAAGAATCGTTTGCAAAAAAGGTGCGCTTCTTGTCCGTCACCGTCATGGTGCAAAAAGAGGTAGCCGAGCGCCTTTGCGCATCGGCGGGAGACAGCGAGTACGGTGCGATAACCGCATCGCTTAACTACTACGGAAAGGCAAGAAAACTTTTTGACGTTTCGCCCGAGAACTTTATGCCAAGCCCCAAGGTGACATCCTCGGTTATACAAATAGAGCCGCACGAACAAATACCGTATAAGGTAGCAAACGAAAAAATGCTTTTTGAGGTTATTGCGGGTGCGTTTGCGCAGAGGAGAAAAACGCTTGTAAATTCGCTCTCATCGTATTTCAAAACGGTAAGCAAGGAAGAAATCGCAAATATAATAACCTCTCTCGGCTATGATATAAATATAAGAGGAGAAAAACTCGGTACCGAGGACTTTTGCAGGATTGCCGACGAGCTTGCAAAGAAAGGAATGAACATATAAACATATGAACATAAGAAAAGCAGAATCAAAAGATATAGGCAGAATAGAGGAACTTTTATCCGAAGTGCTTGAAATACACGCGCGCATAAGACCCGATATATTTATCCCGGGCACAACCAAATATACGCCTGCAGAACTTGAAGAAATAATAAAAAACGAAAGCACACCCGTTTTCGTCGCCGAGGACACCTCGGGCACGGTTGTCGGTTACGCCTTCTGCGTTATAAAAAGCCAACCGTTTTCAACCAATATGAAAAATTTTAAAACGCTTTTCATTGATGATTTGTGCGTTGACGAAAACTGCCGGGGGCATCATGTGGGCAAAAGCCTCTGGAATTTTGTCCTTGACTATGCAAAGTCGCAAAACTGTTACGATATAACCTTAAACGTCTGGGAGGGCAACACCACCGCCCGCTCTTTTTACGAAAAGATAGGTATGTCCGTTAAAGAAACGCAGATGGAATATATAATAAAGTAATTTACCAAACGAAAAGGACTGTCTTAAACGGCAGTCCTTTTAGTATTAAATATCTATTGCATAATTTTCGGGGTTTTCGTAGTCAACGTAAACGGATATTTCGCCGCCGATCGAGATGTTTTCCGTGTTTGTGGCTAAAAACTTTTTCTTATATATTCTGCCCTGCTCGTCACGGCAGAGAAGCGTCGTTTTATGCCTGCCCATAACGATAACTCCCGATACCTGTATATCCTCGACTATCGCCGTGATCCTTCTGCCGCTTTCTTTAAGTAGTTTTAATTTTCTATTGCTTTTTGCATCCGATACAGTCGGGATAATGGAAAGTACCAATACGAGAACACCGCACAGTATAAAGACAACGGGAAAAAGAAAATTAAATTTCGCATAGGCTATATTTGACGGATTGTCAGGCATATAGCGTATAGGCACCGTATCGCCCACTCTCATTGAACTTGTATAAGTGTCAAGCCTCTCGTTATATACCGTGCCGTCCACGGTATATGTGACGTAAACACGGTGATTAAGATCTCCGTCGCTGTCGTAGTACGCTTCAATATCAACTATGGTCGCCTGCGTTTTCGCACCGCCGTTTACAAATTCAAACTCCCGCACCGATAAATAAATTCCTACTCCGATAAAAACAAGAGCGAATATAATAACGAAAACTATGGAACTGCCTGATTTTTGTCTGTTGTTCATAATCTGTTCCTCAAAAAATTTATTATCAAATGTCCGCAAAGAGCGAAAATTTCGTCCTTTTCAAAACGCCAGTTATAATTTTAGGCGCAAGAGAAGGGAAAAACTTAAAAGCAAAATTCATAAAGTGCGCATCTGCCCCCACGATTATCCGCTTTTTTCTTCGCCTTACGCGGCGAAGGATTTTCTTTACGGTCCTATGGCAGTCCGCGCTGACCTTTGAGATAATGCGCCGCTCCTTTTCGCTTGACGCCTGATTTCGCATTATGTCGGTTTTGACAAAGCCGGGCAAAACGGACGAAATGAGAATATCCCTGTTTTCCTCGGCAAGGCACTCGGTAAAGCGCTCCGACGCGGCTTTTGATGACGAGTATGCGGCAACTCCCGCAAAGGGGCAAAGCGAGGACGAACTTGAAACGTTTACAATAGCGCCGCCGCTCGATTTGATAATCGGTAAAAACACCTTGCAGGAATAAACCTGCGCAAGAAAATCGGTTCTCAAAACACTTTCAAAAACCTCTTTGTCTGTCTTTTGCACACTTGCAAACTTCGGCAAAACGCCTGCGCAATTTATAAGAATATCGGGCTTTTTGGGGCACTCCTCGAGATTTTTTGCAAATTCCGTCCAGTTTTCATAAACTCCGACGTCAAACGGGCAGGGGATAAAAAGAGTGTCCGATATATCCCTACCGACAGAACGGAGTTTTTCTTCATTTCTCGCTATTGCATAAACGGTACAGCCGTATTTGCTTATGAGAACTTTTGCAATTTCCTTGCCAATACCCGACGATGCGCCCGTTAAAATAACCGTTTTTTTATCAAAAGAAAACCTTTTCATTAATCCCTCTTAAAACAAAAACCAACGCGGAGGTTGGCTTTTGCGAAATACAATAATTATCTTTGAACTCTGCCGCTTCCGCCGCCCGAGATAAGACCTTCAACCTCTTTTACGGAAACGAGGTTGTAGTCGCCCGTTATGGTGTGCTTGAGGCACGATGCCGCAACGGCAAACTCAATTATATCCTGCGGCTTCTTGCCGACGAGCGAAGCATAGATAAGTCCGCCGCCGAAAGAATCTCCGCCGCCCACACGGTCAACTATGTGTATATTGTATGAGCGTGAGAAGAAATACTCGTTTTCCTTTGCGTCGTAGAGCATAGCGCCCCAGATGTTGTCGTTTGCGGATATACTAGTTCTCAAAGTGATTGCCACGCGTGAAAATCCGAAGCGTTTTGCAAGCTGAGAAGCAACGCTCTTGTAGTCCTCACGGCTTACAACGCCCTTGTCAACGTCCGTGTTTTCCGCCTTTATTCCGAACACCTTTTCGGCGTCCTCCTCGTTTGCTATGCACACGTCGACAAGCTTCATAAGCTCGCCCATTACCTTGCCCGCTTTTTCGCTCGACCAGAGGTTTTTGCGGAAGTTAAGATCGCAACTTGTGGTAATTCCTTTTTTGCTGCACACTTTAAGTGCGTCCATACATATATCGGGAAGCTCTCCACCAAGCGCGGGAGTAATTCCTGTAAAGTGGAACCAATC
>CAMETB010000075.1 GCA_945936265.1 uncultured Clostridia bacterium | reverse complement strand
TGGGATACGGCGAGCCGTACAGCGAGGTAGCGCTGCCGCGCAGCGTTCCCGGGATCATCTACGGCTTGCAGCATTACTCGGATGTCCCGAGCGATATGCTTGAGTGGCACGGTCACAACGATTTCTACAAAGCCGTTTCAAACGCTTCTACCGCCTGGCTCTATGGGGCGTCGGCAGTAAACTGCTCTTTGCTCGGTATAGGTGAGCGCACGGGAAATATACCGCTCGAGGCTATGGTGTTTGAGTACGCATCGCTCCGCGGAACTCTTGACGGTATGGACACGACCGTAATTACCGAAATTGCGGACTTCTTCAAGAAGAAAATAGGATATAATATTCCTCCGATGACTCCTTTTGTAGGTTCAAATTTCAATGTAACAAGAGCCGGTATCCATGCGGACGGACTTTTGAAAGACGAGGAAATTTACAATATATTCAACACAAAAAAGCTTCTTAACAAAGCGGCAGGCGTTTCAATAACGAAAACCTCGGGTCTTGCAGGAATTGCATACTGGATAAATCAACATTACGGCTTGTCGGGAGATAAAGAGGTTGACAAGAGAGATCCGCTTGTACTTGCCGTAAAAACATGGGTTGACGATCAATACGATGGGGGCCGTCAGACTGCCATTACGGATCACGAGATAGAAACGAAAATAGAAGAATTTTCTAAAGAATTATAAAAAGGAGAACAAAATGGGACTTACAATAGCGCAAAAGATTATAAAGGAGCATCTTGTAAGCGGCGAAATGAAAGCAGGCGAAGAAATCGCTTTGAGGATAGACCAGACGCTTACTCAGGACGCGACCGGCACTATGGCATATCTCGAATTTGAATCGATAGGAATAGAGAGAGTGCGGACAAAACTCTCGGTTGCTTATATAGACCACAACACTTTGCAGTCCGGATTTGAGAATGCGGACGATCACAGATATATTCAGTCGGTTGCGAAAAAATACGGAATAAGATTTTCGCGCCCCGGAAACGGCATATGCCATCAGGTCCACCTTGAAAGGTTCGGCGTTCCGGGAATGACGCTTATAGGCTCGGACAGCCATACCCCGACAGCCGGTGGCATCGGTATGCTCGCCATGGGTGCGGGCGGACTTGACGTTGCCGTTGCAATGGGAGGCGGAGCCTACTATATCACTATGCCGAAGATGTACAAGGTAAACCTTACGAGCAAGCTTAACGATTGGGTAAGCGCAAAGGATGTCAGCCTTGAAATTCTGCGCATACTCTCCGTAAAGGGCGGTGTCGGAGCAATTATAGAATGGGGCGGCGAGGGAATAAAAACTCTCTCCGTGCCGGAGCGCGCAACGATAACAAATATGGGCACGGAACTCGGCGCAACCACCTCGATATTCCCGTCCGACGAGGTAACGAGAGAATTTCTCAAAGCCCAGGGCAGAGAAAAAGATTTTGTACCGCTTTCAAGCGACCCCGATGCAGTTTACGACAGAGTAATAGACATAGATCTTTCAAAGGTTGAACCTCTTCTTGCCTGCCCACACAGTCCCGACAACGTAAAGAGCGTTACGGAACTTGCGGGAACGAAGATAGATCAGGTATGTATAGGCTCGTGCACGAACTCTTCTCTGCGCGACATGTTAAGAGTTGCAAGTATGTTAAAGGGCAAAACGGTAGCCGACAGCGTAAGCCTCTCGGTTTCTCCCGGCTCAAAGCAGGTGCTTTCAATGCTTGCGGACTGCGGCGCGCTCTCCGATATTCTGGCATCGGGCGCGAGGGTGCTTGAATGCGCCTGCGGTCCATGTATAGGAATGGGCTTCTCGCCTAACTCAAAGGGCGTTTCGTTAAGGACGTTTAACAGAAACTTTGAAGGCAGAAGCGGCACAAAAGACGCATCCGTTTACCTCGTATCACCCGAAATTGCGGTAGCGTCGGCGCTTACCGGATATATAACCGACCCGAGAACGATGGGAGCTTACGAAAAAATAGAACTTCCCGAAAAATTCAAAATAAACGACAGTGCGGTACTCATGCCGGCTTCACCCGAGGAAGCAAAAGACGTCGAGGTGGTAAGAGGTCCTAATATAAAGCCCTTCCCCGAGACGCATCCGCTTGATGACAAAATAAATGCGGAACTTACGCTCAAGGTAGGCGACAATATAACGACGGACCATATTATGCCTGCGGGCGCAAAGATACTTCCCTACCGTTCAAATATCCCTTACCTCTCGAAATTCTGTTTTGCCGTATGCGACGAAACATTTTCCGAAAGAGCCAAGGCGGCGGGAAAGAGTTTCATAGTCGGCGGCTCGAACTACGGTCAGGGCTCGTCAAGAGAGCATGCGGCGCTCGTTCCGCTCTATCTCGGCGTCCGTGCGGTAATTGCAAAGAGTTTTGCAAGAATTCATGCGGCAAACCTGATAAATGCGGGCATTCTTCCATTGACATTTGAAAATCCCGACGATTATGACAAGTGTGTTCAGGGAGAAAATATGACGCTTGAAAACATTTTTGACGGAATGAAAAAAGGAAAAATAATTCTCAAAACCGACAAATACGAAATTCCGCTTACCTGTAACTACACGAAAAGGCAAATCGATATACTGAAAGCGGGCGGACTTCTCGCTTATACGAAAGGAGAATAAAAATGGAAGAACAGATAAAGGCTGCAACATCAAAATTCGAGGCTCTTTTGAGGGAGCAGATAGCAAGAGCGCAAAAAATGGAGGAAACCCCCGTAAAGAAGGACTTTTCCAAAGCGGATAAAATAATAATCGGCGTTTGCGGCGGCGACGGAATAGGACCCGTCATAACGAACGAAGCTGTAAAAGTTCTTAACGCTCTTCTGTCGGACGAGATAAAATCCGGTAAGATAGAAATAAGAGTTATAGACGGTCTTACGATAGAAAGAAGACTTGAGAGGGGCGAGGCAGTTCCCTCCGATACTCTTGCGGAAATAAAGAAATGCGATGTATTGCTCAAAGGTCCGACGACAACACCGAAAGGCGGCACTATGGAAAGTGCCAATGTCGCTCTGAGACGCGAGCTTGATCTCTACGCAAACGTAAGACCCGTTTCCGTTCCCGAAAAGAACATAGACTGGATATTCTACCGTGAAAACACGGAGGGTGAATACGTTCTCGGCTCAAAGGGAGTTGAAATTGACGATGTTCTCGCTTTCGATTTTAAGGTAACAACCGATAAGGGGACGAAAAGAATTGCACGCGCCGCATTTGAATATGCAAAGAACAACGGCAAAAACAATGTGGCAATAGTAACGAAAGCCAACATTATGAAAAAGACGGACGGCAAGTTTTCAAAACTCTGCCACGAGGTTGCCGAGGAATATCCCGATATAACCGCAGAGGACTGGTATATAGATATAATGTCCGCAAACCTTGTAAATCCCGCGCTTCAATCGAAGTTTCAGGTGTTCGTTCTTCCCAATCTCTACGGCGATATAATAACCGACGAGGCGGCGCAGATACAGGGTGGCGTCGGCACGGCGGGAAGCGCAAACATAGGCGACAGATACGCAATGTTCGAGGCGATACACGGCTCTGCTCCGAGAATGGTTGAACGCGGCGCCGCAGCGTACGCAAATCCAACAAGTATGATAAAGGCTGCAGAAATGCTCCTTCGCCATATATGCAGAACAAAAGAGGCAGACAGGCTCGAAAAAGCCCTTACGGTTTGCACCGAAACGGAAAAGAAAATCGAAATTACCCGTGACTGCAGAGGCGCTACATGCTCCGAATTCGGTGATTATATAATAGAAACATTGAAGAGATTCTGATGTATTCTTTGTTTCTGTCAGGCATAAAATAAAATGTGATAAAAAGGAGAATAAATATGAAACAGCTTTCAAAAAAGATTCTCGACACTTACAATTTCTGGCGTACCAACGATTTCTTCGACGAAAAAACAAGAGATGAACTAAACGCAAATCTCTCGGACGAAGAAATTGAGGATCGTTTCTGGCGTGACCTTGAATTCGGTACCGGCGGACTGCGCGGAATAATGGGTGCAGGAACGAACCGAATGAACAAGTACATTATAAGAAAGGCAACGAGAGGTTTTGCAAATTACCTTAACGACAAGTATGGCAAAGACGTATCGAAAGGCGTTGCAATAGGCTTTGATTCGAGAAATCACTCCGATGAGTTTGCCAGTGAAGCCGCACGCACGATGGCGGCGGCAGGTATCCCGGTTTACCTCTATGACGATATTATGCCGACCCCTGTTCTCTCCTTTACGGTAAGGGAACTCGGCTGCGTTGGCGGAATTGTGGTAACGGCAAGCCATAATCCGAAAGAATACAACGGATATAAGGTATATAACGACGAAGGTTGCCAGGTATTGATTGACGACGCTAACAAAATAATCTCCTATGTAAACGCGATAGACGACATTACCGCTATTCCCGTTGCAGACGAGGCGGAGGCAAGAAAAGCCGGTATTATAAATCACGTTCCCACAAATGTCATTGATAAATTCTGCGAGGCTGTAAAATCACAGGCTCACGATATAGGAGAAAAGAGTGCCAAAATTATCTACACTCCCCTTCACGGAACGGGAAATAAACCTGTTCGGAGAGTTCTTTCCGAGCTTGGCTACAACGTAACGGTAGTAAAGGAACAGGAAAAACGTGACGGCAACTTCCCCACCGTTGTATCTCCAAATCCCGAAAATGCGGAGGCGCTCTCACTCGGAATAAAACTCTGTGAAGAAACGGGATCGGATCTTATTTTCGGAACGGACCCCGACTGCGACAGGGTGGGCATTGCGGTAAACACCAAGGACGGTATGAAACTTTTAACGGGTAACCAGGTCGGCGCTTTGCTTGTCGATTATGTCATAAAGATGAACAAAGCAAAACTCAATGAAAAATCGACTGTTATAAAAACGATAGTGACGAGCGAACTCGGCGCGGTTATAGCGAAGAGCAACGGTCTTAAAGTTATCGAGACTTTAACAGGATTTAAGTTTATCGGCGAGCAGATTGGCATTTTTGAGAAGACCGGATGCGGCGATTTCGTAATAGGCTACGAGGAGAGCTACGGATACCTTGTAGGTACTCACGCAAGAGACAAGGACGCCGTCGTTTCCTCTATGCTCATTTGCGAGATGACCTCGTACTACAAAAATCAGGGCAAGACGCTTATCGATGTAATGAACGAAATATACGAAAAATACGGATACTTTCTCGACAAACTCGACTCATTTACCCTTACGGGTATCGACGGAGTTCAGAAAATAGGCAAAATAATGGAGGAGATGAGAGGCAAAGGAACCACTCTTATCGACGGTATTGTCAAAGTTTACGATTATGAAAAGGGCATTGACAATCTGCCTAAATCCGATGTCTTGAAATTTGTCTTCGAAGACGGCTCATGGATAGCAATTCGTCCTTCGGGAACGGAGCCGAAAATCAAGGTTTACTACTCGGTAAAGGGCAATGACAGAGCTCATGCCGAAAAAGTTCTTGACTCCCGCAGAAGTGTAATAAACAAAATAATAAACGGCTAAAGAATAAAATAAAAAGAAGTAAGATTTTCACGAAAATTTTACTTCTTTTTTATTGCATTATATTTTTGGGTATGATATTCTAATAAAAGAGAGTTTTTCTCTTTTTATCGGGGGATTTATTTCAATGAAAAAAAGTTCGCATATTCTTGTACTTATCCTTAACACGCTCTTTTGTGCGGTTATCATTGCTGCCATGGCAATATTTATGAACGAATGGGGCGTATTTCTGCAAACAGCCGTATATGCCCTCTCTGCCTTATCGCTTATACTCGGTTTTGTATTCTTTTTTTCGGGCAAGGACTCTTTGCTGAAGTCGCTCTTTGTCCTTACTGTATGTCTGTTTATATTTATCGCCATAATCATAACGACAAATCAGGTGGCGCACCTTGACAAATATCCCGATGACAGCGCAAAAATAGAAAGAATAGTCGAGATTATAAACTCAAGCGGTTCTTTCGGTAAGATAGTTTATATTCTTTTGCAGGTGCTTCAGGTTGTTGTGCTCCCTTTGCCCGCCGTTATATTCTATATTCCCGGGGCTATGATATGGGGTCCGCTTAGCGCCACTATTCTCGCCTCGATAGGAGTTCTTACGGGGTGTATAATATCGTTTTTTGTCGGTCGTATATTCGGCAAAAAGGTCGCTATATGGATCATCGGCAAAGAACAGACGGAAAAATATTGCGAAATACTCGGAAAAAACGGAAAATTTCCCTTTGTAATGATGCAGATACTTCCCTTCTTTCCCGATGATATACTTTGCATAATCGCCGGTCTCAGCAGTATGAGTTTTACATTTTTTATAATCTCGATGACAATAATACGCCCGATAATAATAGCAATTTACTGTTTCTTCGGCAGCGGCGTTATAATTCCGTTTTCGGGCTGGGGGATTCCCGTCTGGATAGCGATTTTCGCCGTTATAATCGTGCTTTCCGTACTGTATTTCAAAAACCGCGAAAAAATAGAAAATTTTATAACAAGAAAATTCAGAAAATCGGACGGCAAAGAAAAAAACGAAAATAAATCTTAAGAGTAAAAATCTTACTTTAACCATAAGCGGAGAATATAACTTTTTTATTTGCGATTGGTTTTTTATATATCCGTTTTTGATAATACCTATTGTATTTTTTTATTCAAAATGTTATACTGTATCTGTAAAAATATAAAAAAGGAGAACTTTTATGTACTGTGTAAAGAAAATTACAAGCGATCTCTATTGGGTAGGCGCTAACGACAGGCGCCTTGCCATGTTTGAAGGCGTTTATTCCGTACCCGACGGAGTATCATACAACTCTTATCTTCTGATGGACGAGCATACCGTCCTTTTCGACACGGTTGACAAAGCCGCCGGAAAAGTATTTTTTGAAAATATCGAGCACGTGTTGGGCGGCAGGAAACTTGAATATGTCGTCGTTCAGCATATGGAGCCCGACCACTCCGCAACCCTCAAAGAGCTCGTTTTGCGCTATCCCGACGTTACGGTCGTATGCAACAAGCTTACCTCCGTTATGATGAAGCAGTTCTTCAACTCCGATTTCAATATGTACGTCGTCGATGAAAAATCAATGTTCAACACGGGGCGCCACTCGTTTGCGTTCGTTATGGCTCCCATGGTACATTGGCCCGAGGTAATGGTAACGTACGACAAGACGGACAAAATACTTTTCTCCGCCGACGCATTCGGATGCTTCGGAGCAATAAACGGCT
>CAMETB010000074.1 GCA_945936265.1 uncultured Clostridia bacterium | reverse complement strand
GCGTGGCATTCGGCACATCCACTCCTACCTCTATCACGGTGGTTGAAACAAGGATATCAATGTCCCCTTTTACAAAAGAGGACATAATTCTGTCCTTTTCCGCCGCTTTCATTTTGCCGTGTATAAGTTCGACTTTAAGATCGGGAAAAACGGTTTTTAAGTTTTCCGCATAGTCCGTTGCTGCCTTCATATGAGGAGTGGGCGAAGAATAAGAGAAGCCAAAAGGATCGTAGTCTGCCGCGTTGTCTATATCGTCTTTCTTTTCTTCGATGGCGGGGCATACGATATATACCTGATTTCTGTTTTGTACCTGTTTTCTTACAAAGCCGTTTAAGCGCTCTCTGTAACTTTCGTCAACCACAAAGGTTGACACTTTTTTTCTGCCCGGGGGCATCTCATCTATAAGAGAGATATCAAGATCACCGTAAATCATAAGCGACAGAGTACGGGGAATAGGAGTTGCGCTCATAACGAGAACGTGGGCGCTCTTGCTCTTTTCGGCAAGACGGGCGCGTTGCATAACACCGAAACGGTGTTGCTCATCGGTTATAACAAGACCGAGGTTTTCAAAAACAACCCTGTCCTGAATGAGAGCGTGTGTCCCTATTACAAAATCGGTTTCACCGCTTTTCAGGCGCAGGAGTATCGCATTTTTCTCTTTCTGAGATACCGAACCGGTCAGAATATCGCACCTTATACCGAGCTTTTCAAGCATCGGTGAGAGCGATTGATAATGCTGCATTGCAAGTATTTCAGTGGGCGCCATAAATGCACATTGAAATCCGTTTTTGCAAACAATATATGCGGAAGCGGCAGCACAAACAGTCTTTCCGCTTCCTACATCTCCGACAATTATTCTGTTCATCGGCTTTATAAAATCGCTTATGCCCGAATTATCCACACCTGACGGGCAAAACTGCTTTGCGGGCACGTTTGTTTCCTTTCCATCGCCACTTTCAAAAACGGGATTTTTGCGACACATATCAAGCGATATTTCAGAAATTGCCTTTTCCTGCGCCACTGTGAGACTGTAGGGAAGCATTGATATAAACGGAGAAATATCGGAATTTTGCATAAGGGGTGCGGTCTTTTCTTCCGAGACTGTTTTTCTTCTCGAAAGAGAGAGCGCAAATATAAACAGTTCGTCAAAAGTAAGACGGCGTATAGCGGATTTAAGGGCTTCTTCATTTTCCGGGAAGTGTATGTTTTCAAGGGCATAGGTAAGAGTACAAAGCCCGTTTTTCTGCCTCGTTTCCTCGGGCATAAAATCCGTTACCATTGATTTTATATACGGATATATCTCCCTCTGGAGTTTTGTAAGATACTTTTGATTTACTCCGGAAAAAAGAGGATATACGGCAACCAGCGGGGGAAGGGGCTTTTCATAGACATACGGCTCATAAGACGGAGAATTCATACACAGGGTACGCTTTTCTCTTGATATTTTACCCCAGAATCTAAACTGTGCTCCGGTTCTGAAAACATCTTTCAGATAACTCTGATTAAAGTATGTTACGGTTACCGAACCGCTCTCGTCAAAGGCACGGAATTTAAGTATGTTCATGCCTTTCCGTATAAGCGCATTTTTCGGCTCACAGGCAACGGTGAGAATAAAAGAGTGAGGCATATTATCAAGCGGAGCGGAGGCAATTTCGCACACATCACCCCTGTTCTGATAAGCCCTCGGGAAATAAAACAAAAGATCGTGCACTGTACAAAGTCCGTTTGAGGACAGGTATTTTTCATACTTTTTGCCAACCCCGTACAGTTCGCGAAGAGGCGTGTCGAGCGTCATACCTGAAATATCAATCCCTCCCTTCAAATAAAAGGGACCTTCTTTCAAGAGTCCCTTTCAATTTTGTTTGTGATTTTTAAAGACCGAGTACCGCTGCGCCGACGATACCTGCATCGTTTCCGAGTTCGGCTATCTTTATCTCAGTCTGATTTTCTTTGCCCTTTGTATAGGTTTCTTCAAATACCTTTTTGACAAGCGGTTTCAGAAGGTAATCCTTTTCGTTGCATACACCGCCGCCTATCGAAAGAACGTTTGGCTGGAATATGTTTATTATATTTGCAACTCCGGTGGCAAGATAACTGATATACTCGTCAACTATCTCTTTTCCGACTTCGTCGCCCTGCTTCATGGCGGAGAAGGCAACTCTTGCGTTTACATTGTCAAGGTTACCGTCTATCATTTCCTCAATTATTGTATGGCGGTCCTGTCCTCTTGCTTTAATAAGATGCTCTTTCGTCATATTCGTAAGACCCGTTGCCGAGCTGTAAGTTTCCCAGCAGCCGCGCCTTCCGCAAGTGCACTGCTTGCCGTCCTTTTCAATCACTATGTGACCGAGTTCCGCACCGGCAAAATTAAAACCGGAATAAACCTGACCGTTTATTATTATTCCGCCTCCGAGCCCTGTGCCGAGCGTTATCATAACGGAATAGTCCGTTCCTCTTGCCGCACCGGCTATAGCCTCTGCTTTTGCCGCCGCATTTGCGTCGTTTTCTATAAGAACCCTCTTTACTCCGAGGTATTTTTTAAGAAGATCCGCAATGGGAAACATTCTGAAGGGCAGATTGTTTGCGTACTCCACAACTCCGGTTCTGGAATTTGCCGTACCGGGCGTTGCTATACCTGCGTATTCTATATCGTCAACGGTAAGCCCGCATTCGGAAACAAGTCTTTTGCAAAGGAGTGCCATGTCTTTTATTATTTCCTCACCGTCTCTTGAAGCAACCGTCGGAACGCTACCTTTCTTTATTATTTTGTAATCGCTTCCCACAATTCCGGCAGCTATATTTGTTCCGCCGAGATCTACTCCGATATAATACATATATGTTTTCCTCCGAAACGAAAATATTTTGCAAGTTAATTATAATATTTTCCCGCAGAAAAGTCAAGCGATAATATCCGATTTGGGAAAAAATTATTAAGAAGTAAAAATACGACTCTTTCCGAATTCACAGGCAGTTCACGTAACACACACTTTGTGAATTTTTGAAGTTTGTTAATATATAACAAATAACATTGCTCTGCTTTGTGCAACATGTACAATACATAAAATTTATTTTATATGCAAATAGTTATCTCATAAATTTGGAATTTGTTTGTAAATAAAGCATTTTCGGGGCTTTATTGCCAATTAGCATGTAAATTTTAAAGACAGAAACCTTGTGATATTAGGCAAATGCCGTTCATGCTTATAAGCCCGGATATTTCCTTTGTGCATTTTATATATAATAATTGCGCTTGACTTTGTGTTTTTTGTGTGATAGAATAATTTATACATTAAAATTATGAGCGCATATGCGCAATAAATAGTTCACGCCGACCGATACGGCAGGCGAAAAACCGAAAACGGAGGATTTCTTATGAAAAAAAGAGCGACGAGGGTGCTGGCTCTCCTGATAGGTATTATGATGCTTTTTACATCATTCGTAATGCCTGTTTCCGCATCCTCGACAGATGACGGCGGAGGAAAGACGCAAAAGAAGAGCGTTTCCTCAATATCGGATGTTGAGGAGATTCTGAACTCAATATCCTATTCCGAGTACAGGACGAAGTACGCGGACGCTGCCAAAGGTACGAAAGAGTACATAATAGACGCACTTGACTATGACGCCGGAAAGACCACGGCGGAGGTAGAGAAAAAGGACGAATATTATGAGAAGAGCGATGTTCCCATGACGCCTGAGACAGGATCGGTAACCTGGAATGTAGATATAGAGACAGCCGGTCTTTACCTTATCGAAATAGAGTATTGTCAGGTTCCGGGCAAGACCAACTCGATAGAAAGGATATTCTCGCTAAACGGCTCCGTTCCTTTTTCCGAGGCGCGTTCAGTAGTCCTCAATAAGACGTGGGCATATGATTATCGGATTGACGAAAACGGCAACGAAACGTTCAAGACAGATAAGAACGGCAACGATATACGCCCATCGGTAATTGAAAAGCCGGAGTGGACGGTATATGCCCTTCACGATTCGGACGGATATTATCTTGATCCGCTTGAATTTTATATGGAAGCGGGCAACAATACAATAACTCTCGAAAGCTCGAGAGAGTCAATGGCTATAAAATCGATAATTGTCCGTCCCTATGATGAGCCGGTTTCATATGAGGAATATCTCAAAATTTACGGAGATCCAGAATCAAACAGACCGTCTTCTTCCGCAACCATAAAGATAGAAGCGGAGAACGCAGGTAAGGTTTCTCATGTAACCATGTATCCCGTTTACGACAGAACTTCGTCGATAACGAGCGGTCTTACGGGAGAGCAGTCCGCAAAGGTAACGAGATATAACACATTCGGAAAAGAGCAGTGGCAGAATGTCGGTGAATGGGTTGAGTACGAAATAGACGTCACCGAGGACGGATATTACGGAATAGCTTTCCGTTTCAGGCAGTCGCTTCTGAGCGGTATGTATGTATCCCGTAAAGTCTACATAGACGGCGAGGTACCGTTTGCCGAGGCCGCTACATGTCAGTTCAACTATACGGATAAATGGCAGACGCAATATCTCGGCAGTAACGGCACGGAATTCGAGTTCTATCTTACCAAGGGCAAGCACACCATAAGATTTGAGGCAGTTCTCGGAGATATGGGAGAGCAGATACGCAAGGTAAACGATACGCTTTCCAACGTCAACTCCTGCTATCTTGAAATAATAAAACTTACGGGAAGCAACCCGGACCAGAACCGTACATACGGATTTTCAAGAGTAATGCCGAAGGTTTTGCAGACAATGCTCAGGGAGTCCTCCAATCTTCAGAACATATATGACTATCTTGTCGGAAAAGTCGGCAGAGGTGAAAAGACCGCAACGATAGAGCAGTTAAAAAACATCCTTTATGATATGGGCTATGACGAGGAGAATATAGCAAAGGATCTCAAAAGATTAAAGACCAACATAGGTTCTCTCGGAACATGGATAAGCACCGCAAAAACTCAGCCTCTTCAGGTTGACTATATACTTATTCAGTCTAAAAATGATTCTCTTCCAAAGGCAAATTCGAATTTCTTCCAGTCCATGTGGTATGAAATAAAGCTGTTTTTCTCAAGTTTTGTAACCGATTACAGTTCGTTTGGAGTAAGCGATACCACGGAGGAAGCAAAGAGCGTCGAGGTATGGCTTGAAAAAGGAAGAGACCATGCGCTTATCATAAGAAATCTGATTGATAATAAATTTACACCCGAGAAAAATATTTCGGCAAACCTTAAACTTGTGTCGGCGGGGACGCTTTTGCCGTCCGTTCTTGCAGGCGTCGGTCCCGACGTATCTCTTTTTGCGGGAAGCACGACGGTTATAGACTATGCGTTACGTCACGCGGTAGTACCGCTTAACGAGTTTATAGAAAACGATGAAACAGATGTCCGTGCATGGTTCCCGGATGCAGCGATGGTGCCGCTTACGCTTTACGATTACGATGTTGATACCGATACAACAACAGAGACATATTACGCACTCCCCGATGAGCTTACTTTCCCGATGATGTTCTACCGTAAGGACATACTCGCATCGCTCGGGCTTGAGGTGCCGAAGACATGGGACGATTTGCTTTCCATGATACCGATACTTCAGTATAACAACATGGAAATAGGTATCGCAAACGACATATACACCTTCATATACCAGAGCGGCAATGAAGCTTATGCCGACCACGGTATGAGGATAAACTTCGACAGTACGGGCGTCCTTAATGCGTTTACAAAACTTTGTAATATGTACACTCAGTATTCGCTCCCGTATCAGTACGATTTTGCAAACCGTTTCCGTACCGGTGAGATGCCGATAGCAATAGCAAATTACACTGCATGTAACCAGCTTTCGATATTTGCGTCCGAACTTTCGGGACTCTGGACATTTGTTCCGCTGCCCGGATATGAACTTACCGACGATGACGGAAACACTTACATAAACAACTGCGCCATTGCGGGAGTCAGCGGTTGCATAATGTTAAACGGCTGCGAGGATAAAGATGCCGCATGGGAGTTTATGAAGTGGTACACAGCAAAGGATTTCCAGGTTTCATACGCAAATGAAATAGTGTCCATAGTAGGTATAGCGTCAAGACCCGCAACGGCAAATACCGAGGCACTTGCTGATTTGCCGTGGACATCCGAGGAAGCGACCAATATACTCGCGCAATTCGACAATCTTACAGCAGTTCCCAACTATCCGGGAAGCTACTATCTTGCCCGTTACGTAAACTTTGCATTTCTTGCGGCTTACAACGACGGTAAGGATCCTGCCGATTCTTTGCTCGGATATGTCACTACAATAAATAAGGAAATAAGCCGAAAGAGAAAAGAATTCGGAATGGATTATCTCGAAATCGGAGAAACGCTCGAAGAACTGAAGGCAAAGAAAGAACTTCAGGAAACAAATTGACGGTAAAATACTGTTTAAGGAGAAATCTAAATGGAAGAACGCAAAGATAATAATGAAAAAAGCGTTGACCTCGACGAAAACGAAGTGCTGACCGACACGATGGGCACTGATGTCGCCGAAGATATGCCAAGCGATTTACATACCGATAATAGTGTTGCCGAAGAAAAAGAAGAACCGGAGGCAGATAAGCCGAAGGTAAAGAAAAAAGCGGTGGCGAGAAAAGATATGACGGCGCTTCAGTGGACATGGCACGAAATGAAGCGCAACAAAGTGGCTTATCTTATGATAGCGCCGTTTATGCTCGTATTTATCACTTTTACGGTATTTCCCGTGTTGCTTTCCATAATTCTGAGTTTCACCTCGTTCAATATGCTCGAGATGAATGCGGATATGTGGATATGGTTTGATAACTACACAAGGCTTTTCTTTGACGACGATATATTTCTTCAGGCATGCAAGAACACGCTTATATTCGCTACGATAACGGGACCTGTGTCTTACATACTCTCGTTCCTCGTTGCATGGTTTATAAACGAACTTTCACCGAGAGTAAGATCGTTCGTTACGCTCATATTTTACGCGCCGTCTTTTTCGGGTTCGCTCTATGTTATATGGTCGACTCTGTTTTCGGACGACTCGTACGGATGGGTAAACGGTACGCTTCTCGATCTCGGACTCATAGACGAACCTATCCTGTGGTTCCATAACGAGAAATACGCCATGACACTTTGTATAGTGGTTGCTTTGTGGATGTCGCTCGGTACCGCATTCCTGTCTTTCATAGCGGGACTTCAGACAATGAACAAGAGCTTGTTTGAGGCGGCGGCGGTT
>CAMETB010000073.1 GCA_945936265.1 uncultured Clostridia bacterium | reverse complement strand
GTAATTGACAAAAACACCGGTGAAAAATACGGCGTTTTATCGGATGTTGTAAACCGTGGCTCACAGGACCTTTATGTTGTAGAGCGCAAAGAAAAGCCCGACGCGTATATACCGGCGGTCCCCGAATTTATTGCCGGGATTGACCTTGACAAAGGAATTTTCGTAACTCCTATTGAGGGAATGTTTGAGTGAGGACACTATGAGATTTGATATAATGACACTTTTTCCCGAACTTATCGAATCCGTACTCGGCGAGAGCATAATAGGACGGGCGAGAAAAAACGGATACATTTCTGTTTACACTCACAATATAAGGGACTACACCAAGAATAAGCACCGCAAAGTGGACGATGCTCCGTATGGCGGCGGCAAAGGTATGCTTATGGCGACCCAGCCTATATATGACTGTTACAAGGCGGTAAAAGAGATGCAGGGCAGCCTTTCGGGTAAAGTTATCTATGTTTCCCCGAGGGGACGCATTTTCAATCAGGATGTTGCACGGGAATTTTCCTCGCTTGAGTGTCTGACGATACTCTGCGGGCACTACGAGGGCGTGGACCAGAGGGTGATAGACGAAATAGCCGATGAAGAGATTTCAATAGGCGACTATGTGCTGACGGGCGGCGAGTTGCCTGCATGCATAATAGTTGACGCAGTGTCAAGACTTATAGACGGTGTTTTGCCTGAAGAGGAGTGCTACGAGGACGAAAGCATAGCCTCCGGGCTGCTCGAGTATCCGCAATATACAAGGCCACCCGTATTCAACGGCAAAGAGGTACCTGAGGTTCTGCTCTCGGGGCACCATGAAAATGTAAAAAAGTGGCGGATTGAAAAGTCAATTGAACTTACAAAAGAGCGCCGTCCAGACTTGTATGAGGCGTATATAAAATCACATAATGAGTGATTTTGCCGACACAGTGTCGATATTTATTTGATTTTTACTAAACTGACATAGGATGTGATGATTTGGATAACAAGCAAAAGGGGCGGTCTGTAAAGCAATCGGCTTTTGACAGATTTGCTTCATGGATTTTCAACTGTCTTTCAACAGGCATGTTTGGTTCTTTTTTCACCTCTTACGATAAAAGAAACCGGCAGTACATTGATAAGATGGAAAATATGAAGGGCAAAGAAAGCAATGGCAAGCACGGAAAAGTGAGAAAACGCATATCACACTTTATCGAGAACAGCGTTCTGGTAAATGTATTTCCGAAAGTGCCGCAGTTTCTGCTCCGTGTAACAACAAGGGATTACGGTATAATACTTTTCGTTATGGGTGCGGTAGTATCCGTCCTGTACGCTTTGAGGCGTTACATGACTTTAATAGATATTTCGCTCTCTGCGTTAATATCGGGAATACTGATATGCGTATGTTCGGTACCGCTTCTGTTCTCCGCAAAATCTCTGTCCTGCGACATTCTCTCAAGTAAACTTGTAAAAAAGATTGTATTCGATTTCTGCGGAGCAAGGGACGACAACTGCAGAATAGCCTCGGAAAAGCCGAAGTTTTCATTTCCCAATATTTCATTTTTCATCGGTCTTTTGCTCGGCGTTTTGTCCTGCTTTGTATCTCCCCCTAAAATTCTTCTTGCGGTTTTCATTGCAATGCTTTGCTATGCCGTTCTCACAACGCCTGAGATGGGCGTTATCATCCTTATTTTTGCCACTCCGTTTGCAAACACGACAGTGCTTACTGTATCGGTCTTGTATGTATCGGTCTGCTATATCATAAAGTGTATGATAGGAAAAAGGATATTTAAGTTCGAATACATGGACCTTTGGGTAGTAATATTGATGCTGACACTTCTGTTCAGCGGTTTTGTCTCTGCAGATATGCGCTTTTCGTTAAAAGAAATGCTTGTTGATCTTGTACTGGTGCTTTCCTATTTCACGGTATCTAATCTTATCCGCTCAAAAGAATGGTATTCGAGATGTATGATTTCGATTATATCTTCTTCGTTTATCGTCTTTATTATGGCGCTTTTCCAGGCTCTCATAGGAAATTTAAGCATTGTTTTTCCTGACGCCTCTTATTTTTCGACATCGGGCGAATTTGTAAATTCCTCCTTTGCATCATCGCTTGAGTTAGGGCGTTATATTGTGATGGTTTTACCGTTCATTCTGACTTATATGATAACCAAAAGAGACACACTGCCTAAATTTTTTGGCTTCATTCTTATGGTTTCATCTATAGGAACGCTTATTCTGACCGGCTCTGCCGAAGCGCTGATAGGTTGTCTTGCGGCGGTTATGTTGCTTCTCCTTATTTACCACAAAAAATTCATTTACCTTCTTATGCTTATTCTTGTTGCTTTACCGATTCTCTATTTTGCGCTTCCGTCTGCCGTCACAGATGCGGCACTTGCGTATTTAGGCTTTGACAGCATTTCCTCAGAAGTTAAATTACCGACACTTCAAGCCGCATTTCAGGTGATGAAAAAATATCCTTTCGGCGTGGGTCTTGGCATGTTTTCAAAAACTTCCGGTATGAAAAACGCAGGCAGTTTATATACGCAGGCAGGCGCTGAGACAGGCTTTATTTCGCTCGTTCTGTTTATCGCTTTTACAGTGGTATTTGCAAAACTTATATTCAGCTACTGTGCCAAATCAAAAAACAGGTTCAGAAAAATAAGTTGCTCGGCAGGGTTTGCCTCCGTCACAGGTATTCTTACCGCGGGGATTTTCGGTTCTGTCTTCTCTGACAAGTCAATATTTCTTCTCTTCTTTATCGCCATTGCGCTCTCTTTCGCCTATGTTAAAATTGAGCGCGAGGATGAAACGCCGAAGAATACAATGGTTGACATAACCTCTGCAAGCATGGATATAGTTCTTTCAAGCGATTCCGCATATGAAGCTTTACCGAAAAGAAGATATGTTCATGCGCCGAGGATGAAACCGCAAAAAATCAGACGTGAAAATATTCTTAAAGAATTTGAAGCCAACGACAAAAAAAGAGTTATCCCGGACGATGAAAGTGAGGAGGATAAAAATGAATAATCAGAAAAATGTGAATAAAAAACCCCTAAAATTCAATTTTAATGTTATAGATATGCTCATAGTTCTGATAATTGTTGCCGCTTTGTTCTTCGTAATTTATTGCGTTGTTCTCGGCAATAACATATCCGATCTCGGCGCAAAAGACGCAGACGTCGAATATTCCGTAATTATTTCCAAAGCAGATATAAGATTCAAGGACTCAGTGGCTCCCGGCGACAAGGTGACGGATGCTCAGACGGGAAAATTTCTCGGGACAGTCAGAAAAACAGATTATTCATTTTCCGTTGAGACAATAATCGATGCTGAAGGAAATGAAAAATTGTATACGAGTACGGATAAAATAGATATTACCGTTACAATATCATGCACTGCAAAGATAAAAGGTACGGAATACTATGCAGGCGGAATTCTTCTTGAAACGGGAAATTATATTGACATTCATTTCACAAATTATGCGCCGACGGATAGATCTTATATTTCGGGCATAGCAGTTACAGATTAACAAAAACGAAATTCCGGAGAAAAAATGTTTATAGACAAAGTTAAAATTTATGTAAAAGCCGGAAACGGAGGAAACGGCTCCGTTTCTTTCAGACGTGAAAAATATGTCGCTAAGGGAGGCCCCGACGGAGGCGACGGAGGAAACGGCGGAAATGTCGTTTTCAAAATAGACAGAGGAATGAATACTCTCCTCTCTTTCAGATACAAAAGAAAATTTATTGCCCAAAACGGCGGCGACGGCGCAGGCTCTAAATTCCACGGCAAAAACGGTGATGATATTATAGTACCCGTGCCTGAAGGAACGCTCGTTCGCGATGTGCAGAGCGGCAAACTGCTCAAAGATATGTCTGAGTGCGACGAATGGATATGTGCAAAAGGCGGCAGAGGCGGTTGGGGAAATAAGCACTTTGCCACACCGACAAGGCAGATACCTATGTTTGCAAAAAGCGGACGTAAAGGCGAGGAGTGGGAACTTTCACTTGAACTTAAAATGCTTGCCGATGTCGGACTTGTCGGATTACCCAGCTCCGGGAAATCGTCGCTGCTCGCGGCGGTGAGCGACGCAAAACCGAAAATTGCGGACTACCACTTTACTACCCTGTCCCCAAACCTCGGTGTTGTAAACGTGCGCGACGGTCACGGCTTCGTAATAGCCGATATTCCCGGACTTATAGAGGGTGCCTCCGAGGGTGCCGGGCTCGGTCACGAATTTTTGCGCCACATAGAAAGATGCCGTCTTCTTATACAACTCGTCGATATCTCGTGCGCCGAGGGCAGAAATCCAATTGACGATATAAAGACGATAGACAATGAACTTGAAAAGTTTTCACACGAATTAGCGACACGCCCACGCATAATCGCAGCAAATAAAGTGGATTCTCTCAACCGTGAAGCAGTCGATACAGAAGCATTTGAAAACTATGTAAAGAAAACCGGAAGAGAACTTATTTATATCTCGGCATACACGGGTGAAAACACGGACAAACTTGTAAAAATGGCGGACGCTATGCTTGAAAAGCTCCCTCCGTTAAAGATTTACGAGCCCGAATACGAACCTGAGAACAAGATAATCTCGGACGGCAACAATCACGACGTCACGATAGAAAAAACACCCGAGGGTGTCTATAATGTAGAGGGAGAATGGCTTTTCAACCTTGTCGGTCAGGTCAATTTTCAGGATAGAGAGTCGCTTATGTTCTTCCAACGCGTTCTTTTGAAAAGCGGAGTTATAGAAAAGTTAAAAGAAGCGGGCTGTAAAGACGGCGACACCGTTTCAATATACGATTTTGAGTTTGATTTTGTAAGTTAATTTGCCCGTTTTGCACGGGGAGTGTCTGTTTTTTAAATTTGCGAGGTAGTTATGAATATTAAAATAGGTTGTCACCTCTCCGTATCCGGCGGATATGAAAATATGGGTAAAACCGCTCTTTCAATAGGTGCTGACACATTTCAGTTTTTCACGAGAAATCCGAGAGGAGGGTCTTTCAGAGTCCCATCAAACGAGGATATAGCAAAATTAAATGCGCTTATGGCGGAAAACTCCTTTGCGTCGATAATAGCGCATGCGCCCTACACATTAAATCCCTGCGCCGCAGACGACGCGATAAGAGCCTATACGAAAGACACTATGGCAGCGGATCTTAAAATACTTGACAATATCCCCAATGCCCTTTATAATTTTCATCCCGGTTGCCACGTATCACAAGGAGTGGATGTCGGCATTGAAAAAACCGCCGACACATTAAACCATATCCTGAAAAACAGTTCAAGGACGGTCGTCCTCATAGAAACCATGGCAGGCAAGGGCTCTGAGATAGGAAAAACATTTGAAGAAGTGCGCGCAATTATAGACGGAGTGGATGACTCCTCACGTGTGGGCGTGTGCCTTGATACATGCCACGTGCACGACGCGGGATACGATATTTCAGGCGACCCGTACGGAGTGCTTGACGAGTTCAACAAGGTGATAGGTCTTTACAGGCTTCGTGCAATTCACCTGAATGATTCCAAAAATCCGCTCGGAGCTCACAAGGACAGGCACGAAAAGATAGGCGAGGGCTATTTGACGCTTGACGGCATCATAAAAATAGTATCTCACCCCGTTGTATCAAAACTCCCGATATGCCTTGAAACGCCGAATGAGCTTGACGGCTACGCACGCGAGATCGCTCTTATACGTGACGCTGTAAAAAACCTTTGATTGAATTTATAGAATCGGGAGGGTGTGTTGCCCTTCCTTTTTTATTATTCTCTTTTGAGTCAGTGGCGGATTTTCTTTCTTATAAAAAATTCCACTTATTTTTTTGCGCTATTGAAAAAGAAAGAGGAATATGATACAATACGTTTATAAACCGTTTAATATTCTCTTTTGACGATAAAGGAGTTTTTATGAAATTTTCGCAACAGTGGACCGGCTATCGCATACACGAAGGAGTTTGTGACGAGGGATTTCCCGCTTCCGTACCCGGAAATATCCAATACGATTATGCCAAGGCGCATAAATTTCCGGACGTAATGTATTCAGACAATTACAAAAAGTATGAAGAACTGGAAAATGACTTCTGGGAGTACCGTACCCGCCTTTCCTATACAAAGAACGATGGAGAGAGCGTATGGTTTGTCAGCCTCGGTATTGATTATCAGTATGATATTCTTCTCAATGGAGAAATTATATATTCTCATGAAGGGCTATACACCCCGGTGGAATTAAATCTGACTGAGCGTCTTTGCAAAGACGATACGCTTTGTGTTCGCATCTATCCGCATCCAAAACGTCCCGGCGCCTCTCACGACAGAAGCGAAGCAGACCATTCATGTAAGCCGCCCGTTTGCTACGGATGGGACTGGAATCCGCGTCTTCTGGTTTCGGGCATGTGGCAGGACGCGTGGGTTGAAACCCGCGACGACGCATTTATCGGCAACTGCGAGGTACGCTATGTGCTGAATGAAGATATGACCGCCGCCGAGGTAACGGTGAGTGCAAAATACGATGTTCCTTGCACAATAACGCTGACAGATGCACAGGGCAATACTGTTTATTGCGGAACGGAGCGCACCTTTACCGTGGACTGCCCTCATCTGTGGTGGTGCAACGGTCAGGGAGAGCCGTATCTTTACTCCTGGAAAGTGGAGAGCAAAAGCGACTTGCGCACAGGAACTGTCGGATTCCGCCGTGTGCGCCTTTTGAGAAATATAGGTGCGGACGACCCGAAAACCTTTCCGAAAACGCGCTACGACGTCCCGATGACGCTGGAACTTAACGGCAGACGCATTTTTATGCAAGGCTCCAACTGGGTAAATCCCGAACTGTTCTGGGGCAGAGTTACCGAAAAGCGCTACGAGGAACTTATCCGTTACGCATGCGACGCGCATATGAATATTTTCCGTATGTGGGGCGGCTCGGGTCCGTGCAAATCATCGTTTTACGATCTTTGTGACCGTTACGGAATCCTCTGCTGGCAGGAATTTATGCTTGCCTGCAACTGTTATCCCGATGAAGAACATTACCTGAATGTACTCGAAAAGGAGGCAACCTCCATTATCCTTTCTTTGCGCTCTCACGCCTGCCTTGCCTTCTGGGGCGGCGGGAACGAGTTGTTCAACGGTTGGTCGGGTATGACCGATCAGTCTCTTCCGCTTCGACTTCTGAACAAACTTTGCTATGAATACGACCGCGATCATCCGTTTCTTGCAACCTCTCCGCTTATGGGAGTCGGGCACGGATGCTACGCCTTTTGCAGAGAGGAT
>CAMETB010000072.1 GCA_945936265.1 uncultured Clostridia bacterium | reverse complement strand
CAAAAAGCGCAGCCTCCTTTCGTTTTTATAGTTTGCCTGCAAAACTTATTCCGTCTTTGCTATAAGCCCTGTTCCGTCATAGTCGATAACTATCGTAGTTTCGGGAGCAATATCCTCGGATATTATCTTCCTTGCTATAAGGGTTTCAACGCTTGACTGCAAGAACTTTTTAAGCGGTCTTGCGCCGTACATCGGGTCGTATGCCGTGTCGATAACGTAATCTTTTGCTCTGTCGGTTATCTTTATGAACAGACGCTTTGCAAGGAGCCTCTTCGCAAGATCGGCTGTGAGCAGATCTATAATAGAGCGTATATTGTCCTTGGTGAGCGGCTTATAGAATACTATCTCGTCAAGACGGTTAAGAAATTCGGGACGGAACGAGCGTTTTAAGAGAGCAGATACCGCACCATTTGCCTCGTCGCTTATCTCTCCGTCGGGCGTTATGCCGTCGAGAATTATATCCGAGCCGAGATTTGATGTCAGTATGATTATGGTGTTCTTAAAGTCAACCGTGCGCCCCTGTGAGTCCGTGATACGCCCGTCGTCAAGCACCTGAAGGAGCAGATTGAATACGTCGGGATGCGCTTTTTCTATCTCATCGAAAAGCACTACCGAGTAAGGATGCCTGCGCACCGCCTCGGTAAGCTGTCCGCCCTCCTCGTATCCGACGTATCCGGGGGGTGCGCCTATAAGACGCGATACGGAGTATTTCTCCATATATTCGCTCATATCTATACGGACCATATTGCGCTCGTCGTCAAATAGCGCTTGCGCTATTGATTTTGCAAGTTCCGTCTTGCCGACACCCGTAGGACCGAGGAATAAGAACGAACCAATCGGACGGCGCGGGTCCTGAATACCGGCACGCGAACGGAGAATTGCGTCGCATACCTTGTTTACAGCCTCGTCCTGACCGACAACACGCTCGTGGAGTATTTTGTCAAGGTGGAGAAGTTTTTCCCTCTCGCCCTCAACGAGTTTCGATACGGGAATACCCGTCCAGCGTGAAACTATCTTTGCTATTTCCTCTTCGGTTACCTGGTCACGAAGCAGAGTACTCTTGGCACTCTTTGCCTTTTCTTCTTCTTCGGCAAGCTCTTTCTGGAGAGTGGGCAGTTTGCCGTATTTAAGTTCGGCGGCACGGTTAAGATCGTACTCGTTCTGTGCTTTTTCTATCTGTGCATTGGTTGCCTCTATCTCTTCACGTATCTTTTGTACCTTGCCGATAGAGTTCTTTTCGTTCTCCCATTTAGCCTTCATCTCGCCGAATTTTGCACGCAGATCGGCAAGTTCACGGCGTATCTCGTCAAGATGTTCGACAGAGAGTTTATCGGTTTCCTTTTTAAGTGCGGCTTCCTCTATTTCAAGTTGCATTATCTTGTGCGAAATTTCATCCATTTCGGTAGGCATGGAGTTCATTTCCGTCTTTATAAGAGAGCAGGCCTCGTCTATTAAGTCTATCGCCTTGTCGGGCAAAAACCTGTCGGAGATATATCTGTCGGAAAGAGTAGCGGCGGCAATTATCGCGTTGTCGTGTATTTTTACACCGTGATAAACCTCATATCTCTCTTTAAGACCTCTTAAAATGGATATTGTGTCCTCAACCGTCGGTTCATCTACCATAACGGGTTGATAACGCCTTTCGAGTGCGGGGTCTTTTTCGATATATTTTCTGTATTCGTTAAGGGTTGTCGCGCCTATGCAGTGCAGTTCGCCCCTTGCAAGCATTGGCTTTAAGATATTGCCCGCGTCCATTGCGCCGTCCGTTTTACCTGCGCCTACTATAAGGTGAAGTTCATCTATAAAGAGTATTATCTTGCCCTCGCTTGCTTTTACCTCGTTAAGTACGGCTTTGAGCCTTTCCTCAAATTCGCCTCTGTACTTCGCACCCGCAACAAGAGCGCCCATATCGAGAGAGAATATCGTGCGGTTTTTAAGATTGTCAGGCACGTCGCCGCGTACTATACGCTGTGCAAGCCCCTCGGCAATAGCCGTTTTACCGACGCCCGGTTCACCTATAAGACAAGGGTTGTTCTTTGTCTTCCTTGAAAGAATCCTTATTACATTCCTTATTTCTTCGTCACGACCTATTACGGGATCAAGCTTTTGATTTTTGGCAAGCTCCACAAGGTCTTGACCGTATTTTTTGAGGACATCGTAAGTAGCCTCGGGATTTTCGTTGTTCACAGTCTGATTACCTCGTATTTCTTTCAGTATTTTCAAAAAGTCATCTTTTGTGACTCCGAACGTATCAAGCAGTTTTTTTACCTGCGCGTTCGCTTTTGCCATTATTCCTATGAAAATATGCTCGACGGAAATATAAGTGTCACTCATCTTTGAGGCTTCTTTTTCCGCTTCGGAAAGAGCCGCATCAAGCGATGATGACATATAGAGTCTGTCTGCGCTCGCCCCCGATACCTTCGGAAGCCTTGCTACAAGATCATTTGCCTGAGAGAGCATATTCTGAGCGTTTTTTCCCGAGCGTTTGAGTATTTCGGGGATTAGACCCTCCTCCTGACCGAGCAGAGCACAGAGCATATGTTCCTGTTCAAGCGATTGATTGCCGTTTTCTTTGGCAAGTTTTTGTGCCTGGTTAAACGCCTCTATACTTTTTTGCGTGAAATTTTGTGCGTCCATAATATTACCTCCTTATAAAAGGATAAATCAGATAATTATATCGCAGGACGAAATATAATCCTTGTAAATATTTTCAACTTCCTGCGTTGCCACGGCGGGATTTTCAACATTGTAGAAAAACGCTTTCATAGCGCTGTCAAACGTTTTTACATAGTTGGCTATAAGTTCTCCGAGTTTTTCCGTCGTTATTGCCTTGTCGGTGTGCAGTTTAAGTTTTCTTATGAACTTGTCGCCGTCTATGACGTACTCACAGTCGCTTAAATATCCCGATTCTATTTTTGCCCACAATTTATAGAATTGAAGCAAATAGAGAAGCAAAGTCGAGTTTTGCGACCGCATGGACACCTTTATCTCTCCTACCTCGTTCGTCGCGCTCCTGTAAAGTTCCACGCTGTAACGGACCGACGGATTGTATTTGTAGTCCAGCGATGAGCGCAGGTTCATAACGGAGAGGGAATTTCCGAGCAATGTCTGAAAGGTGTCAAGCGGGGTTAGCATATTTTCAAGCCTGTCAAACACCTGCTTCATTCTTTTTTCAGGCGTGGTGTAGGAAACATATTCCGCAAGGATCTGATTTATCATATTTGATCTGTTTGTGTTTGCTTTGTAGGCAAGGCGGTCTATCTCGTTTACCACCTCGTCCGAAAGAATAATCGAATATAAACTTTTTTTCATAATCAAAACTCCTTTCACGTATATTATGATAGCACACTTTATATAACTTGTCAATACTTTTATATAAATTTCTTTACGAATTTTGAAAAAATTATATCCGATAAATTAAAAACTCCGCCATAGCCTTAAAGACCGTGGCGGAGTCTGATATTTGAGCCAATCATGGCTCTTTACAATTTATGAATAATTACGGGCGCAAGTGAATTTCCCACTAAAACAAAAAGCACCCGAGGGTGCTTTTTGTTTTGATATTATTCGACGGCTTTGAGAGATTCCGCCATATTGACTTTTTCTATCTGATGCTTCATAAAGCGGTTGACGATGAGCGCAAACAAAACCGTGCAAACAAACGCCATAAGATAACTCAATGGATGTATCACGTTATCGAAATTTATCATATCGATTTTAACCATACTCATAACTGCCAGATGGAACAGCTTTCCGAGTGGCAAGCCGATGATACTTGCTATAACGGAGAGGATAAGATTTTCCTTTAACACGTAGTTTTCGGTTTCTCTCGGATAGAAGCCAAGCACCTGCACCGTGGCAATCTCACGTCTGCGTTCTGCAATATTTATGTTCGTCAGATTGAAGATAACTACAAACGCAAGGGTGCCCGAGAACAGTACGACCATCCATATTATGTAGTTAAGGCAACCGAGAGCCTCTGTGACGTTGCTTTCATATACTTGAAGCTGCAACAAGCTTGCAATCTCGGGAATATCGGTAAGGCTCTTTGCGGTTTGCTCCGCATCGGAATCGGCTATTATAAACGAGGTGTTCGGCGTCCACTCTCCAAACAGAGCCGAGTACGTTTCGTCGGAGATTACCACGTAGTCGTAAATATGGTTGTCAAATATGCCTGCAACCGTAACCTCTCCCGTTTTCATATCCGCACTTGTAACGGTAAAGGTGTCACCAACCGAGAGCGATAATTTTTCGGCTACCTTCGGGCTGATGAGCGCTTCGTTTACACCGGGCAGAGAAAGCGTTTTATCACCGTTTTGAAAATTCCAGAAGTCAGATATGGGCGTGCCGTCTTTGTAGCTTATAACGTTGACCGACGGCATTGAAATATCGGTATGAAGATCTGCCGTATCTTTCCTTACGTTTATATATTTGCCTATTTTGTCGGAAGTATTAAGCTTTTCCGTTATCGTTTCGCCGTCGTCCTCGTCAAAGCCGATCTCTATATCGTATATCTGAATATTCCTGTACTGGTTTTCGCCGACCTTTGTCATAGAGTCACGCACGCCGAACGCCGTGACTACAAGCCCTGCACAACAGCTTATACCGACAAGCATCATAAAAAATCTTTGCTTGTAGCGGAACATATTGCGCACCGTTATTTTCTGAAGGAAGGAAAGCCTTGACCATATCGGCTTTATTTTCTCTAAAAATACACGCTTGCCCGCCTTGCCTGCTTTCGGGCGGATAAGCGTTGCGGGAACGCTTGAAAGCTCTTTGCGGCAGGAGATATAAGTACTGCCGAGAATGCTTACCATAGAAATTGCAAGCGTAATAATTGCAAGCTTTCCGCTGAACAGATATGATATGGGCGCAAAATCGTAAAGCTCGTTGTACGCCAGCCAGAATACCTTGGGAAGCGCCCAGGTGCAACCAAAGAAGCCGAGCGCCCAGCCGATAAGAGTTGCAATACCGGCATAGAGCAGATATTTTGCCAAAACTGCGCCGTTTCCGTACCCCATCGCTTTAAGAACGCCGATTTGTGTGCGCTCCTCGTCGACCATTCTTGTCATCGTGGTAATGCAGACGAGAATTGAAATGGCGATAAAGAAGATAGGGAATATATTTGCCACGGAGCCGATAATGCTCGTGTCGTTCTGAAAACTTACGTATCCCGAGTTTTCATCGCGCGTTAAGACGTACGTTGACGGCTCCTCTATTCCGAGCGCGGCGATAATCTCCGGTGTAAGACCCGAAATCATAGCGTCATAGCGTTCTTTTGCCTGCTTTTCGCACAGCGCCGCAACCTCGGACTTGTGCGCTTCGATAAGTTTATCGTATTCGTCGCTGTAAATCTTTTCTTTCTCGGAGAGGGAGATGTTTACTTCCGTGTAAACCTCATATTCAAAGCACTCGGCAGGTATATAAAGAAAGGAAGATACCGCACCGCCGCCGATAGTGGTCGTACCCCTGTCAATTCCTATGTAAAGCGGAGAATCTACAATACCCACAATGGTAAATTCCGTGGTATTAAGCCGGCTTGTAACCGATTCTTTGTTTTCCGATGAAACCTTAAAAACTTTGCCTATATCGTCTTCGGTAAATCTTTGCGAATCGGCAAGGCATTCGTTCTCCTTGGTCGGAAAACGCCCTGCTACCAAGGAAATCATATTCGTTTTTTGCGGTATGGCGTGGATTTTGTAAGGACGTACGTTTTCGTTGTAATTAAGAAGTGCGTCTATGCTGTATGTGCCCTCCACCGCGTCTATCCCGTCAAGCTTTTCAAATTCTTCGATATTTTCTTTTGTAAAACCGATTGTCGAGAAAAGGCGGAAATCATAAAAATTCTGCTCGTCAAGGTACTTATCGCCCGTGTTCAACATCGCGTCTGTAGAAATTTTCAGTCCGGAAAAGAATCCGGCGCTAAGAGCCACTATGAACAAAATTGCCATAAATCTTGCAAGGTTTGTCCGTATGGTTCTCCCTGTCATTTTAAGTATAGCGGGCATTTCCATCACCACTCAATCTCGTCGATGGGCGTTACGTTGTGGTTTATCTCGTTTGAAATGATTTTGCCGCTTTTTATTCGGATAATTCGGTCTGCCATGGGTGCTATCGCCTGATTGTGTGTAATTATAATTACTGTGGTTTTGCGCTCCTTACTTAAATCGTAAAGCAATTTTAAGACAGCTTTTCCCGTTACATAGTCAAGCGCACCCGTCGGCTCATCGCAAAGGAGCAAGTGTGGATTTTTCGCAAGAGCGCGCGCAATGGCAACACGCTGTTGCTCGCCGCCCGAAAGCTGAGCGGGGAAGTTGTTTTCACGCTCGGCAAGACCTACCATGGAAAGCGCCTCCTTGGCTGGTATTGGGTCCTTGCATAACTGCGCCGCAATTTCAACGTTTTCAAGCGCGGTAAGATTCGGGATTAAATTATAGAACTGAAAAACAAATCCGACGTCGTGACGGCGATATTCCACAAGCTCCTTTTTTGTAAGCTTTGATACGTCTTTTCCGTCAAATTCAATAGTTCCGCTCGTTATCGTGTCCATACCGCCGAGCATATTAAGGAGCGTCGTTTTCCCCGCACCCGAGGAGCCGAGCAAAACGCAAAATTCACCCTTGTCAATGGTAAAACTGACGTCGGATAGCGCATTTATCTGCGCAGTACCGCTTCCGTATATCTTTGTAACGTTGTTAAACTCTATATAATGCTCCGACATAACAAACTCCTTTCATAAATACCCTAAAAAAGAGCAGAGTACTTTCAGGGAAATCTTATATAAACGTATTATATTACCGTATTTTTTATTGTTTTCGGTAATTATATCTCAAATCATTGTTTATGTCAATAAGAAACAATAAACGTTCACATAAAAACCTTATAACCAACAGATAAGAGTTTCCTTGCGGCTGTTTTACAAACGTGCAAGCGCATTGATTACGTGCCAAGCCTTATTCATCGTATTCAGATAAAATCAAAAGCGACCTCGAAAGGTCGCTTTGATTTTTGGAGGCGCCGCCCGGAATCGGACCGGGGAATAAAAGTTTTGCAGACTTCTGCCTTACCGCTTGGCTACGGCGCCGTAATAATAATATATGAAGATTTTCTTTTTTTGATAAAAGCAACATCCGTTTGAGGATGTTGCTTTTGGAGCGGATTACGGGGCTCGAACCCGCCACCTCAACCTTGGCAAGGTTGCGCTCTACCAAATGAGCTAAATCCGCATTTATGGTGCCTCCGGTCGGAATCGAACCAACGACACGGGGATTTTCAGTCCCCTGCTC
>CAMETB010000071.1 GCA_945936265.1 uncultured Clostridia bacterium | reverse complement strand
CCTACTTATATAACCGTCCACTTAGGACCGCCGGATTCCGACGCGCCTAACGTCACCGTTCCTTTTACCGATTACATAAAAAACGTGGCGTCGAGCGAAATATATCCGACGTGGCCCGAGGACGCAATACGCGCCAACATATACGCGCAGATATCGTATGCGCTAAACAGAATTTACACGGAATATTACAGATCAAGAGGCTACGATTTTGACATAACCAACTCAACAGCCATAGATCAGTCGTATGTATACGGACGCGATGTATTTGAAAATATATCGCAGATAGTGGACGATATTTTCAACAGCTATATTGTAAGAAGCGGCAGCGTTGAGCCGTACTTTACAACATATTGCGACGGCAGAGAGTTACGGTGCGAAGGACTTGAGCAATGGGGTACGGTGGAACTTGCAAATCAGGGACTGACACCCTATCAGATACTTCAATACTACTACGGCGATAATATAGAGATAGTCGATAACGCGCCTGTCGAAAATATCAGTGAAAGTTACAGCGGTTATCCACTCTCTCTCGGATCAATAGGAAATGATGTAAAACAGATGCAGGTACGCTTGAACCGCAGATCGAAAAATTACCCCTCCATACCGAAAATAAGCCCGGTAAACGGCGTTTTCGGTGAAGGAACCGAGGATGCGGTAAAAGAATTTCAAAGAATATTCAATCTTGATGTTGACGGCGTTGTCGGCAGAGGAACATGGTACAGGATACAGGCGATATACAATGCCGTAAAACGCCTTAATGAACTTGCCTCCGAAGGAATAACGCTACAGGAAATATCGGAAGCGTTCAACATAGATCTCAGCGAGGGAGATATGGGCGAGGAGGTCTATGAGCTTCAATATCTTCTCAACTTTATAGGCAACTATAACGAGGAAATACCCTCCCCTGCAATAGACGGCATTTTCGGCCCGTCAACGAGGGACGCGGTAATAGCGTTCCAGCGTGTTTACGGTCTGCCCCAGACGGGCGTTGTAACTTTTCCCGTATGGGAACAGTTATTCAGCGCATATCAGGGAATTTTGTCCTCTCTGCCCGCCGATTTCTTTGCAAGCGTTACTCTGCCCTACCCGGGCTCCGTATTAAGAGTCGGCTCTTACGGAGAGTACGTAACGGCTCTGCAGGAGTACCTCAATTATATTTCGGACACTTATACGGAAATACCGAAGGTTACGGTTGACGGCATATTCGGGGACAGAACGGCGGACGCGGTCCTCGCTTATCAACGGCTTTTCGGTATCGAGCCCGTCGGGTTTGTCGGCGCCGTAACGTGGAATGCGATAACTTCTACTTACAGAGATCTTTACGACGGGTCAATGTCCTCAAACGGACAGTATCCCGGTTACAACCTGGGTTAAGGAGGCTATATGGAATACTTTGATTCCGCAAACAAAAGGTATGCGATAATGCAGATACAGCAAAAGCTCCGTGAGCTTGACTATTGGGCAAACGGAACGTCGAGAATTGCGCCCGACGGAATATACGGCAATATGACAAGAGGTGCCGTCAGGACTTTTCAGGAAAAGTACGGAATAGAACCAACAGGCATCGTTGACAAGGAAACGTGGGACGCGATAAACACCGTACACAAGTACGTAAAAAATAACGTCGGAGGTGCCAAGGCAGTATATATTTTTCCGAAGGACAAAAATTTTCTTATTTTGCCCGGGATAACCGACGATGTTATGTATGTGATAATCCATATGCTTAATACAATAGGAGAAGATTACGACGATTGGGGAGTGCTGCCGTACAAAAACTCTTACGGCACCGACATTCAGAACGCAATAAGGAGTTTTCAGCGGAAAAATCTTCTTGACGACAATGGTGTAATAGACGCGCGCACATTTAACCGGCTGGCAGACGAATACGATAAAGAACAAATTCCGAGGATATGTGAAAATTAATCTGATTTTGCGGCAATAATATACGCAAATACCGTATGAAATTATATCCCGAAAGGAATTTTGAAAATGGTAAACCGCTTTACGCCAAAATCACAGCAGGCGCTGAACGCCGCAAAAAAATCAGCCGAAAAAATGGGACACACCTACATAGGAACGGAGCATCTGCTCCTCGGAATTCTCACAACCGACTGCGTAGGAGCTAAAATTCTCGACGACAAAAAAATATCATACACAGATGTATATGACTGTCTTACACGCATCTCCGGCGTAGGCAGCCTGTCGGCGCTTTCCTGCCGTGAACTCACGCCGAAATGCAAAAAAATAATAGAGGGCGCCGCCGTCTGCGCAAAGAAATTCGGCAGCAGATTTATAGGTACGGAGCATATTCTATACGCCATATGCGACGACGCCGAGAGCGTGGGGGCTAAAATTCTTACCGCTCTCGGTATGAATATGCAGACGATGAAAAATGAAATAGCCGCTTTTCTCGACTCGGGAACGGACGGGGCGCAAAACATAAAAGACAATGTGCCGGGCGCCCCTACCCTGTCCATGTACGGAAAAAATCTCAATGTGCCGGCAAAAGAAGGAAAGAGCGACCCATTAATCGGGAGAGAAAAAGAGGTTGAGCGTCTTATACAGATTCTTTCACGAAGGACAAAAAACAACCCGTGCTTAATAGGAGAGCCGGGTGTTGGCAAAACGGCTATCATAGAGGGGCTTGCAAAGAAAATAGTCGACGGCGAGGCGCCGGAAAATCTCCTTAATAAAACGATAGTATCCCTTGATCTTGCCTCTATGATAGCGGGAGCAAAATACAGAGGAGAGTTTGAGGAACGAATGAGAGGCGTTATGAACGAGCTTAAAAACAATGATTCTCTCATTCTCTTTATAGACGAAATTCACACGATAATAGGCGCGGGTGCCGCCGAGGGCGCGGTTGACGCGGCAAATATAATAAAACCGGTACTTGCAAGAGGACAGATACAGGTAATCGGCGCAACGACCGTTGAGGAGTACAGGCGCATAGAAAAAGACCCTGCTCTTGAAAGGCGTTTTCAGCCTATGATGATAGAGGAACCGACGGAAGAGGAAACTCTTGAAATACTGAAAGGCTTGCGCCCGAAATACGAGGAGCACCACGGGGTAAAAATATCGGACGGTGCGCTGCACAGTGCCGTTTCCCTCTCTGTGCGGTATATAAACGACAGATTTTTGCCCGACAAGGCGATAGACTTGATCGATGAGGCTTCGTCAAGGCTTAAAATGCGTCGTTTCTTCAAAACCCCCGACTTAAAAAAGACGGAGGAGCGCATAAAAGAACTTTCCAAGGAAAAGGAACAGGCAATTCTTGAAGAAAATTTTGAACTTGCATCGAAAATACGCGATGACGAGGTAATGCTCAAAATAAAGTACAACAAAGAAAAAAGTCAGCGTGAAAAGCAGTTGAAGGACGAAATTCCCACGGTATCGGAGAATGATATATGCGATATTGTTACAATGTGGACATCAATTCCAGTAAGCAAACTTGAAAAGGAAGAGAGCGAAAAACTTAAAAATCTCGAAGAAATGCTCTCATCAAGGGTCATAGGTCAGAGTGAAGCTATAAAAACCGTTTCCGCCTCCATAAAACGCGGTAGGCTCGGTCTTAAAAACCCGAACAGACCGATTGGCTCTTTTCTGTTCCTCGGTCCGACGGGCGTCGGAAAAAGCGAACTTGCCAAAAGTATCGCCGATGTCGTTTTCGGCTCGGTTGACAGTATGATAAGAATAGATATGTCCGAATATATGGAAAAGCACAGCGCATCAAAACTCATCGGCTCGCCCCCCGGATACGTCGGATACGGCGAGGGCGGGCAACTTACCGAAGCGGTAAGGAGAAAGCCGTATTCCGTAATACTCTTCGATGAGATAGAAAAGGCGCACCCCGATGTTTACAATATTCTTCTTCAGGTGCTTGAGGACGGTATTCTCACCGATTCGGGAGGCAGACGGGTCGATTTCAGAAACACGATAATGATTCTCACCTCAAATATAGGGGCAAAAAATATAACCGAGCCGAAAAGGCTCGGGTTTTCAGGCAATCTCGGGGAGCAAAGCGAATACGAATATATGAAATCGCAGATAAACGACGCGCTCAAAACGGAGTTCCGCCCTGAATTTCTTAACCGCCTCGACGAGATAATCATTTTTGACAAGTTATCCCCCGACGACACGAAAAATATTGCAAGGCTTATGTTGAACGACGTTAAAAAACTCGCTTTGAATATAGGCGTAAATGCGGATTTTGACGAAAGCGCCGTATCGTTTCTTGCCGAAAAAGGATATGACAAAATTTACGGTGCGCGCCCACTCCGCCGGGCAGTTACGACGTATGTTGAAAACACTCTTTCTGAAAAAATTCTCTCGGGTGAAATATCAAGCGGCGACAAAATCGAGGCTTACTCGGACGGCAAGAAAATTTTTTACAGAAAAAAGGACGCTTTGCCCATATGCTGAGCAACCAAAAAAGCAACTGCCGATTTGCAGTTGCTTTTTGATTTACTGAAAATATCGTTATTTTGCGATATGTACGTCGAGCTGATTGAACGGAATATCGACGCCGAACTGGTCGAAGGAGCGCTTTACCTGTTCCATCATATCGAAGTTTACGTCCCAGTAATCTTCCGTTCTTACCCATATTCTGAGTCTTATCTTAACCCCGTTCTCGGCATGCTCCGTTATCATAACTGCGGGAGCAGGATCCGAAAGGACTCTTTCGTCTGCCTTTGCGCAGGCATAAAGAACTTTCTTTGCAACATCTATATCGGTGGAATATGAAATTGCAAAATCAAGATCAAGCCTTCTCGTGTCGTTTGCCGAATAGTCGGTGACGACGCTGTTCGATATTGTTCCGTTAGGTATAACTACTCTCTTGTTGTCGGGAGTTGTTACCGTAGTGTAGAAAATTCCGATGTCCGTAACCGTACCCGATACGTCGCCCATTTCTATGAAATCTCCGACTTCAAAGGGCTTGAATCCTACTATCATAACTCCGCCCGCGATATTTGAAAGACCGCCCTGGAGTGCAAGACCTATGGTAAGTCCGAGAGATGCGATTATTGCCGAGAAAGCGGAAAGATCAAATCCGAGTATTACCGCGCCTGCAATAACCACTATTACGTAAAGCACCGCTTTTATAACATTTCCGAGGAACGACTGCACGGTCTTTGACAGCCTTTGAATTCCCCTTGAATTCATAATTTTTTTAGCAAGTTTTCCTACGAGTTTACAACCCAGTGCAATCACTACTATTGCAAGAACGATTCTTATAATCGCGCTGATAGTGGAAGCGGAGGTCAGAAACCCAACTATCTTATCCCAAATTTCCATTTTATTATTGTGTTCTCCTGTACTTGAAATCCTTTATTTTTAACATGCAAAGAATTTACTCGGCTTTTTTTGCAGTCGATTTTTTCTTTGCCGATGTTTCCTTTTCAGCCGTTTTACTTTGTTCTGCCTTCTCTTCGACCGGGTTTTCAGAACTGTCTGCTTTTTGTTCCTGCCCGCAAGTTTCCGTCTTTTCGGTCAGATCGTCAACCTGCTTATCGGTGTCGCTGTCCTGCTTTTTCTCGTCGGCAACGATTTTGCTGCCGCATTTTGAGCAGTATGGTGCGTCGTTTTCGATTATCGAAGAACAGTGCGGACATATTTTTTTGTTTTTGGCTTTTGCGATCTCGATTTTGAGATTTTTGATTTTCTCGCTTCTTTCGTCAGCCTCGGCAATAAGCTCGGCTATCTTGCCGTCCTTTGCCACGCCGTTTCTCGCCTGAGCGAAAAACGCTCTCCCGAGTTTCTCGAAGCAATAATCAAGATCAGCCTCTTCCTTTTTGAGTTCAAAAGTCAGTTTTGCACCTGAAACAAATTTTTCTGTTTTTTCGGCGGCATAATTTGCGGCATCGCCTATCTTCCTTGAAACCTTGTCAAAAAATTCAGCCATTGTGATTCCTCCTTTCGTTATTATTATATGATACAACTTTTTATTCGATTTGTCAACAATTTTGAATATTTTTCGTAAAAAATGCGCACAATTTCAGTAAATGATTTTTTGCGGGGAGATATACTCGGATGAACAAAAAAGAATATAGCGAATATGTGGAAAAAAGAGCGAAAAAGTCGCCGATTATAAAAAACTGCGTCTTTGCGTTCGTTACAGGCGGTCTGATATGCGTAATAGGTGAGCTTTTAAGAGAGCTTTACATGACTGCCGGAATGGAAAAAACGGATGCCTCCACGCTTGTTTCCGTAACGCTTATTTTCATAACGACCGTACTTACCGGTATAGGAATATTCGACAACATAGCAAAAGTGGCGGGTGCCGGAACGCTCGTTCCGATAACGGGCTTTGCAAACGCGGTGGTATCCCCCGCCATAGACACAAAATCAGAGGGGTATATTCTCGGCGTCGGTGCGAAAATATTTACTATAGCCGGTCCTGTTATTCTGTATGGAACGTTAAGCGGGGCAATTTACGGAGTGATATACTATATCTGCATGTTGATCTGGGGGTAAAAATGCAAAAAGGAATAATAAAACCGAAAAGGACGCCCACTCTGATTTCGACTTATTCGGTAGTGGGCAAAAAGGAACACGACGGACCTTTGGGCGAGCTGTTTGACGAGTATTGCGACGACGACAAGTTCGGCAAGGATTCGTGGGAGAAAGCCGAGAGCGAAATGCAGCTCCGTGCGCTCAAGGGCGCTATGTCAAAAGCAAAAATTTCAGACGACGGGGTGGATATTCTGCTTGCAGGAGACCTGCTTAACCAATGCGTAGGCTCAAACTACGGACTTGCAAATTTCGATATTTCATATCTCGGGTTATATGGCGCCTGCTCCACCTGTGCGGAGGGACTGGGTATTGCCGCCTGCTTTTACGGCGGTGAAATCTTTGACACCTGCGGCGTGGTTACCTCATCGCACTATTGCGCAAGTGAAAGGCAGTTCCGATTTCCTCTTGAGTACGGAGGGCAAAGGACTCCAACGGCACAGTGGACGACAACAGGCTCCGGTGCGTTTATAGTAGGTGGCGGAGGAAAAATAAAAATCCCCGAAATTCTTTTTGGAAAAACAAAGGATATGGGCATTAGCGATATAAACAATATGGGCGCTGCAATGGCTCCTGCTTTTGTAGACACATTAATTACTCATTTTAAAGATACTGGTAGAAGTCCAAGTTATTATGATGGAATTTTCTCTGGTGATTTAGGATATATCGGAAAAGAAATTGCAATAGAACTTTCTCAAACGAAAGGATTTAATATAAAAAACAATTATAATGATTGCGGAGTAATGATTTTTGATAAAGAAAATCAAGATACACACTCTGGAGGCTCTGGTT